>NZ_CAQLEL010000053.1:0-5300 GCF_948826705.1 uncultured Ligilactobacillus sp. | reverse complement strand
CGATTAGTTGGAGTACGATAAGCTTTTAAAGTCCCATTATTATCCCAGCGTTGTAGGGTCAGAACAGTAACGCCCAATCTTTCAGCCATTTCTTTTGGTTTTAATATCGCCATAATATCTACCTCACATTTCATCTTTTTTGTAGATATTATATCGCGTTTGATTACATTTTAATATATTTTGATTAACAGTTATTTCCTCCTACTAAAAGTCTTCACTTATAATATACGCTAAATTTGATGATTTTTTTGCTAAATCTGAATAGTTCTTTTAAATTTGTTTCAAGCAACATAAGTTAGGTTAAAAATATTTTTTGTAAGGCACACCTAAAAAATACTTTTAATTTGACTTAATAAGGTGTACAATGTCTAAGTACCTAAAAAAGGAAGGACGGTTTTTATTGTGGATAAACAACACGAAAAACACAAACTCGTTGAATATGCGAATGGTCCCTCATTAGAGGAAATCAATGGTACTGTTACAGTGCCTAAAGGGAAAGGATTTTGGCGGACCTTGTTTGCCTACTCTGGCCCGGGTGCCTTAGTTGCGGTAGGTTACATGGATCCAGGTAACTGGTCAACCTCCATCACCGGTGGACAAAATTTCCAATACCTATTAATGTCCGTTATCTTGATGTCAAGTTTGATCGCGATGCTTTTACAATACATGGCTGCCAAACTTGGTATCGTGAGCCGGATGGACTTAGCCCAAGCGATCCGTGCCAGAACAGGTAAGACGCTCGGGATCATTTTATGGATCTTGACCGAATTAGCTATCATGGCTACTGATATTGCTGAAGTTATCGGGGCTGCGATCGCCTTATATCTCTTATTTGGTATCCCACTAGTATTTGCTGTATTTATTACCGTATTTGACGTTTTACTTTTGCTTTTATTGACAAAAATCGGTTTTAGAAAGATCGAAGCGATCGTTGTTGCTTTAATTTTAGTTATCTTGTTCGTCTTCATCTACCAAGTTGCGCTATCTAATCCTGATTGGGGTGCGGTTTTTGCAGGTTTCATCCCTACTTCACAGACTTTTGCAACTTCACCTGAAGTTCATGGTATGACACCATTGAACGGAGCATTAGGGATCATCGGTGCGACGGTTATGCCTCATAACTTATACTTACACTCTGCTGTTTCCCAAACTCGTCAGATCGATCATAACAATGAAGAAGACGTTGCTGAAGCCGTACGTTTCTCTGCTTGGGATTCTAATATCCAATTGAGTGCTGCTTTTGTCGTTAACTCATTACTTTTGATCATGGGTGTTGCTGTCTTCAAAAGCGGTGCAGTAGACGATCCCTCATTCTTCGGTCTTTATGAAGCTCTATCTGATACATCAATGCTTAGCAACGGCCTCTTGATCTCAGTTGCTAAATCAGGGATCCTCTCTGTGCTCTTTGCTGTTGCCTTGCTTGCTTCTGGTCAAAACTCAACTATCACGGGTACATTGACTGGTCAAGTTATCATGGAAGGTTTTGTTCATTTGAAGATGCCACTTTGGGCTCGTCGTTTGATCACACGTTTGATCTCTGTTATCCCAGTTTTAGTCTGTGTTTCGCTTTCAGCTGGTCAAAGCGCTGAACAAGAACATGAAGCGCTCAACAACTTGATGATCAATTCTCAAGTATTCTTGTCCTTAGCCTTACCATTCTCAATGTTACCATTATTGATGATGACAAATAGTAAAGCGGAAATGGGCGAACGTTTCAAAAACTCACTTTGGGTCAAAGTTTTAGGTTGGCTCTCTGTATTAGTATTAACGATCCTTGATTTCAAAGGCCTACCAGACACGGTAGCTGGTTTCTTCGGTGATAATCCATCAGCTGCTCAACTTCAATTAGCTAATGGGATCGCCTATACCTTGATCGTTGTGATCGCAGCGCTTTTGATCTGGACAATGTATGAACTATACAAAGGCAATAAGCGCTATGCTGAAAAATTAGCTGCTCACCAAACAGATAATAACAAATAATTATTAATAAGCAAGCTAAGAAGCTACTAACCTAAATTAAAAATATCCGATCAATTTTCACTTTTGGAGAAAATTGATCGGATATTTTTATACTTATTTTTAAACTATTCAAATTGTATATTCTCTAACTAAATAGGCTCACTCATCCCAAAATGATTTCATCATGAGCCCTTTTTTACGAATGAAGATATTTTTTATGTTCGATCCAAACACTCAACTTTTTATAGACCAGAATAAAAGCTGTTCCGATCACGATCCCCTTGATCAAGTTAAATGGTACGACTCCAAATAAGATCAATTGACCTAAAGGAAGGCTTAATTTCATCCCTAACAAGTTCATATATAGTGGGATCGTCACGAGCCAGTTAAGCAAGGATAACACAACTGTTAAACTTAGCGTTGCCCCTAAAACAGCACCTATGACACTTTGCCATATTAATGATTTGTTTTTGAGTAAATAGTAAAGTGGTAAACAAAACGCTAACGTAGCCACCAAACTCAAGCTGACTCCGATCAATTGTGGTAATGATGGTCCTGCGATCAGAAAATACAACAAGGAGCGTAAAAATGCGACCTGTATCCCACCTAATGGTCCCAAAATGAAGAAAGCTAATAAGATCGGAATATCCGAAAAATCTAGCTTCATAAACGGTACGATCGGAACTACCACAAATGATAGAAACATCAAAAGATACGAGATAGCAGCTAAGCATGCTGCTACTATCCAACGTTTTACTGCCAAATCCAATTCCTCCTAAGAGGTCCATCTCACAGTAGATCCTATATCAAAAATAGACCTCTGTTGTTCATCTTGAGCAACAGAGGTCTATTTTCATCGGTAAAGTATCCACTCCACCCATGTATATAAAACCCTATCTTCTCTCATCCAGACTTTAACTGTCGGTACTGGGATCACACCAGTTCAGTCCCCATAATAAACGAGGAGTCGCGGACTTTTACCGCCGGTCGGGATTTACACCCTGCCCTGAAGATAAACCTAAAATATTATCACATTTAGTCTAGCATACTAACTTAAAAAAAACAAGTAACTTACTTATTTCCTAACTCATAAAGGGCCTTTATTTCTTCACGTGTTAACTCACGATATTGTCCTGAGCTCAACCCAGCTAAGGTCAAAAAGCCATATGTTTCACGTTTGAGCTTCTTAACGGGATGCCCGACAGCTTGAAGCATGTTCTTGACCTGATGATTTCGACCTTCGTGGATCGTCAACGATACGATCGATGTATCATTTTTTTTATCTAAAGACAAGATCTTAGCTTTTGCCCGAGCACTCTTTTTGCCATCTTTTAAGAAAACACCTACGCGTAATTGCTTTAAAGCATCATTTTGAACGATCCCTTTGACCTTAGCTACATAGGTCTTATTTACTTTATAACGCGGATGCATCAAACGATTAGCAAGTTCTCCGTCATTAGTCAATAAAAGCAGACCAGAAGTGTCATAATCTAACCGTCCAACAGGATAGATACGTTCACTATGATCATTAAAGTAATCAGTCACCACTTTACGGTCCTTATCGTCTTTAGCCGCGCTGATAACACCGCGTGGCTTATAGAAAAGGTAATAGACCTTTTCTTCTCGCTCGATCAAGTGTCCATCGACCTCGATCACATCATTTCCGTCAACTTTTTGACCTAATTCTTTGATGACCTTCCCATTAACTCGAACTCGTCCGGCCAAGATCATTTTTTCACTGGCACGCCGAGAAGCCACCCCAGCGTTAGCCATTACTTTTTGCAGTCTTTCTGCCATTTTTACACCCACTGCAACAACTGCAGTTTTTTCCTTTCACTATCAACTACTCTTCATCATCTAATGCGTCGTTAAATAATGACATCAGATCGTCTGAAGTAGCTTCATTTTTTTCGTCATCTTGTGGTAATTCAGGCAACTGTGCTAGCGACTCGATCCCAAAATAATTAAGGAAATTTTCCGTCGTTTCATACATGATCGGACGTCCGGGGGCATCCATCCGACCAGCTTCTTTGATCAGGTCTAACACTAACAACTTTTGTAACATCCCACTTGATTGCACTCCACGGATCTCATCGATCTGGATCCGAGTCACAGGCTGCTTGTAAGCCACTACAGCTAGCGTTTCTAGTGCAGCTGAGGATAATTCCGTCATTGCCGGTGATTCAAAATACTGTTTGACCAGCTCAGTTACAGCTTTCTTGGTCACCAAGCGATAACGCTCTTGTGCATGGATCAACTTTAAGGCAGTATTGGCATCCTGTTTATATTTTTTTTCGATCAAAGCTAACTGATCTAAGACAGCCGGCTTCATGATCCCCGTCAATTGTGAAAGCTCTTGTGCTGTTATTCCTTCATTTCCACTTACAAACAACAAACTTTCTATTTTAGCTTGATTAGACAGCATTTACTTCACCACTCACTAACTTTATTGGTCCTAAAATATCTTCTTGCGTGGCTCTGATCGCTCCTTGTTTGACCAATTCAAGAAGTGCTAAAAAGGTCGTCACCACTAGCTCTAATGGTGCGCTTGCTGCAAACAGATCATCAAATTCGATCGGTTCTTTTGCTTGTTTGACCAATTTTTCAACCCGCGTGATCTGATCTTTTAAAAAATAACGTTCTGATTCTATCTTACGCATAACTGGTTTTTGGACCTTACGTTTGAGCATCAAGCGTGCAAATGCTTTTTGCAATGCAGTTATATCACAACTATCAGGATCAAGCTTGCCTAAACTAGCCCCAGCTGGTACAAGTGCTTGTTCACGCGGATACAACTTCATTCTTTCATCAGCATAACCGCGCATATTTTGAGCAGCAGTTTGAAATGTTTGGTGTAATAGCAATTGTTGCACTAAACTCTCACGTGGATCTTCAATTTCGTCATCTGTTTGTAAACTGGCTTGTTCATTTGGTAAAAGCATCTTACTTTTGATATTGACCAGCATTGAAGCTGTAACCAAATACTCCCCAGCAATGTCTAATTGCATTTCTTTTAATTGATGCAAATAGTCAATATACTGGGTAGTTATTTCAGCCATCGGAATGTCATAGATATCCATTTGATTTTTCTTGATCAAATGTAACAACAGATCTAAAGGTCCCTCAAAATCAGGAACTTTAAACAGTAACTCTTTTACATTTGGCGTCGCTTCATTTTTCATTATGGTGCTCCCATTTAGCTATCAAGGTCGAAGCTTCAATATTACCCATGATCTTCTTATCTGGATAAAGTTCGGCTAAGTCATCTAGCATCAAAAAGCACAGTCCTTGACTTCTTTCCGTTGGTGTTACTGCTATCTGACGTACCATGATAAAATCTT
>NZ_CAQLEL010000052.1:0-5646 GCF_948826705.1 uncultured Ligilactobacillus sp. | reverse complement strand
TCCTGAAAGCCCTGAAAATATCCGCGCAAAAGACTCATTGACGGAATGATCAATAAAGCTAAAGCTAATGAACGATAGATCGAGACCATTCTTGGATCACCTTGTGAGATAAAAGGAGCGATCAACCAAAAGACAAGCGTACAGACTGCCCCTAAAACAAACAAAGCCACTAAACTTGTTTTAAATAATCTTTTTGAAACGCCATATTCATTTTTAGAATTATAATGTGCAACTTGTTTAGCAACAGCTGAAGGGATACCCGAGATCGCGATCATCAAAAAAATACTATAAACCGTATACCCCTTTGTATATAGAGCATTGGCTTGCAGCTTGTCACTTCCAAACCAGCTATACCAGGGAATGATGTAGAGCGCACCTAAGATGCGGGAAATGATACTCCCAGCTGTCATCCACGCCGAACCACGAAGCATCTTTTCTTTCATCGTTTGTTCTTTCATAGCATATATTCCTTTCTACTGTTTCAGTATAGATTCTAGCAAAAAATATAATACTAAAAAAGATTTTCAACTTAAAAACACCTCAGAGTACGAACCCTAAGGTGTGTTGATCAATTATTTTCTTTAGTAATTTTAAGTTTTCCTGAAAGTATGAACAATAGACTAAACCAGATCAGCGCAAAAATGATCGAGATCAAAGTACTTGTACTCGTTGCCAATAGCCCTAAGACGATCATAAAAAAGGCGATCGTTAAGAAGTTAGACCAAGGATAAAGGGGCATCGGGAAAATACTTTTGGCTGTTTTATTTTGCTGACGATACTTATAGTGACACCAAACTAAAATGATCCAAACAAAGATAAAGCTGACCGTAGCTACCCCTGAGATGATCTCAAAGATACTACTTGGTAAAATATAGTTCAAGATCACGATAATAAAGAGGACTGACGAAGAAAAGACTAAAGACCCAACTGGTACACTGCGATTACTGATCTTAGCCATCTTCTTTGGCGCTTGTCCACTATTTGCCAAAACAAACAACGTCCGACTCGTACTAAAGATCGCACTATTACATGCTGATAGCGCCGCAGTCAGGACCACAAAATTGATCACAGCTGCAGCCATCTTGATCCCGATCCCAGAGAAGACTTGTACAAATGGACTTGAAGTCGTCGCGATCTCATTCCAAGGATAGATACACATCAAGACAAACATCGATCCCACATAAAACAGACCGATCCGCATTGGCAATGTGTTGATCGCCCGTGGGAGGTCTTTTTTAGGGGCAGCCGTTTCACCTGAAGTCAAGCCGACCATTTCGATCCCTGTAAAGGCAAAGATGACCATCGGAAAAGCAGCTAATAACCCGGAAAATCCCTTTGGAAAAAGGCCACCATAGTCAACCAAATTACTCAATTGTACTTGATGACCACCAACATTAGCTGAAGTCAATAATAAGATCAAACCAGTCGCGATCAAAGCCATGATCGCTAAAACCTTGATACTAGAAAACCAAGCTTCTAATTCACCAAAAACTCCCACACTCAGTAAATTAAAGGCTAACAAGATCAAAATGATCGCTAAAGCCGTCACCCATTGTGGTATATTGGGAAACCAATATCGAATGTAGATCCCACTAGCTGTCAGATCGGCCATAGCTAAGCTTTCCCAACATAGCCAATAGGTCCAGCCAACAACAAATTCCCACTTTTCACCGAGATATTGGCGCACAAATTCAATAAACGATGATTTAGAGGTATCAGACAAGATCAATTCACCGATCGCACGCATCATTAAAAAGCAAAAGATCCCTGCGACCAAATAAGCGAGAATGATCGCTGGACCTGCTTTTTGGATCGCACTCCCAGATCCTAAGAAAAGCCCAGTTCCTATGGCACCGCCGATCGCGATCATCTGTACATGGCGGTGCGTCAATGCACGAGATAGTTCGTTTTTCATGCTATTAAAATCCTTTCTGAGACATTAATGTTCCTTTTTATAAATATGTTTACGTTCTATTTTATCCAATTTACTTTGATTTCGCAAATTTCTTTCGAAAAATCAAACACATGTTAAAAAATAAAGAAATGAGATCTAAGTGGGGATCTCATTTCTTTATTACTATTAGTTAGCAACCACATTGACTAATTTACCTGGTACTGCGATCACTCGCCGGATCGTCTTACCTTCAAGCTCAGTCTTGATCTTTTCGTCATTCAAAGCGAGTTCTTCTAACTCTTCTTTTGAAGCTGTCCGTGAAACATTCAAGTGTTGCTTGATCTTACCGTTGACTTGGACAACGATCTCAACTGTATCTTCGACTAATTTACTTTCGTCATACGTTGGCCATTTAGCATAGGCAATACTTCCAACATGACCTAGTAAAGTCCAAAGTTCTTCAGCCATATGTGGTGTGATCGGCGAGATCAATTTGACTAGACCTTCAACATATTCTAGTGGTAAGGAATCAGCCTTGTAGAATTCATTGACTAAGACCATCAATTGTGAAATTGCGGTATTGAAATGCAATTTTTCATAGTCATTTGTAACTTTCTTGACTGTTTGATTGTAGACCAAGTCTAGATCACCTTCGTTGATCGTTGTGATCCGGTCGCGTAATTGACCATTTTCATCGATCAACAAGTTCCAAACACGATTGATAAACTTATTAGCCCCATTCAAACCATCTTCGCTCCAAGCGATCGAAGCGTCAAGTGGTCCCATAAACATTTCGTACAGACGTAATGTATCAGCCCCGTATTGCTCAACGATATCATCTGGGTTAACTACATTACCCTTAGATTTAGACATTTTTTCATGGTTATTTCCTAAGATCATTCCTTGGTTGACCAATTTTTGGAATGGTTCTTTAGTTGGTACAACACCTAGATCATATAAGAATTTGTGCCAGAAACGTGCATATAATAAGTGCAAGACCGCATGCTCTGCCCCACCAACGTAAAGATCTACTGGTAACCAAGCCTTTAATTTCTCAGGATCTGCAATCATCTCATTGTTGTGTGGATCGATATAACGCAAGAAGTACCATGAACTTCCAGCCCATTGTGGCATCGTATTAGTTTCACGTTTCCCTTTACGTCCATTTTCATCGACCACATTGACCCAATCTTCAAGGTTAGCTAACGGACTTTCACCTGTACCTGAAGGCTTGATATCATTTGACTTAGGCAAAAGAAGTGGTAATTCATCTTCTGGAACTAAAGTCGTTTCGCCATCTTCCCAGTGGATCACAGGGATCGGTTCACCCCAATAGCGTTGGCGTGAGAAGGTCCAATCACGTAAGCGGTAATTTACTTTCTTATCACCCACACCGTGTTCTTTCAACCAATTGATCATCGTCTCGATAGCTTCTTCTTTAGTCAAACCATTCAAGAAATCGGAGTTGATATATTCACCCTCACCGGTGTAAACTTCTTTTTCAACATCGCCCCCAGCAATGACTGGAATGATCGGCAAATCATATTTCTTCGCAAATTCCCAATCACGCGGATCATGGGCAGCCGAAACCATAACTGCTCCGGTACCATAAGAGGCTAAGACATAGTCAGCCAACCAGATAGGTAATTTTTCACCGTTTACTGGATTGATAGCATAACTTCCGGTAAAGACCCCTGTTTTATCTTTAGCTAGGTCTGTTCTTTCAAGATCAGACTTGTGTGAGATCTCTTCAACATAAGCTTCAACAGCTGCTTTTTGTTCTGGTGTCGTTAAGCTAGCTACAATTTCATGTTCTGGTGCGATCGTGATCGCTGAAGCACCAAATAAAGTATCTGGACGTGTAGTGAATACTTCTAGTTGTTCATCTTGACCATCAACTTTGAAATCGATCGTGGCACCAACTGAGCGTCCGATCCAATTGCGTTGTTGTTCTTTGATCGCTTCAGGCCAATCAAGATCTTCCAAATCGTCGATCAAACGATCTGCATAAGCGGTGATCTTCAAGACCCATTGACGCATTGGCTTGCGAATAACTGGGAACCCCCCTCGTTCAGTCTTACCATCGATAACTTCTTCATTAGCCACTACAGTCCCTAGATCTGGGCTCCAGTTAACTGGGATCTCAGCTTCATAAGCTAGGCCACGCTTGTAAAGTTGTTCAAAGATCCATTGTGTCCATTTGTAATAAGCCGAATCAGTCGTGTTTACTTCGCGATCCCAATCGTAAGAAAGACCCAATGATTTGATCTGACGTCTAAAATTGTTAATATTTTTCTTAGTAAATTCACGTGGCGAATTACCAGTATTCAACGCATATTGTTCCGCTGGTAACCCAAAAGCATCCCACCCCATCGGATGTAAAACATTGTAGCCTTGCATCCGTTTCATGCGTGAAATGATATCAGTCGCTGTATATCCTTCTGGATGGCCTACATGTAGCCCTTGGCCTGATGGGTAAGGAAACATATCTAAAGCATAGTAATTCTTTTTATCCTTATCCTCAGTTGTCTTGAACGTTTTATGTTCATCCCAATAACGTTGCCATTTTTTTTCGATTTCTTTATGATTATAGCTCATCTATCCATAGTTCCTTTCTAGAAAATAAAAAAGTCCTACATAGAGTTATAAACTCCATATAGGACGAAAAACCGCGGTACCACCCATATTCCAACACTAAGTTGACACTTAACTTCGTAACGGGAAGGACCGTTTTCACTTACTAGCTTCGGCGAAAAACTCAAAGGCGAGTTCAGAAGAACCAACTTGTATACTCACAGCAACCGTATACTCTCTGAAAATAGCTTAGTTCTTCCTAATACTCCTTATCTGCGTTCAAATATTTACTTCATCTTAGCAAAACTGCTCGGCCAATTCAAGAGAAAATTATTTTAATTTCAAATTTTGTCCGACATAGATCATGTCTGAGGTCAAATTATTCAAAGCTTTCAATTGATTTACCGTCGTACCATTATTGGAAGCGATCCGCCAAAGCGAGTCACCCGCTTTGACTGTATATGTTTTCTTTGTACTACTTTGGGCGTTTGTCTTATTAGCCGTTGTAACTGCACCCTTAGTTACTTTAAGCGTTTGACCAACATAGATCCGGTCACTTGACAAGTTATTGACCCGTTTTAAGTCATTTAACGTCATTTTATGTGAATTAGCGATCGCCCATAAAGAATCGCCCGCTTTGACTGTATACGTCCCATTGCCACTTGCTTGAGTCTGATTTGAATTTTGAGATGCATTTGTGTTCGTGCTTGGCTGACTCGAAGCTGCTTGACCTGAGACTTTCAAAACTTGGCCTGGCATGATCAAATTACTGCTCAAGTTATTCAAACTCTTCAACTCTTGCAAACTCATATTGTGGTTGACTGCGGATTTGAGTACACAGCCGAAGAACCTCACAATATCAGAAATCACCATATTTTTGTGAATATCAAAAAAATAAGGGAGCAAAAACCATTATAATGGCTGTTATTAATATTGATACGAGTGAGATGAAAAAGTTCTTTGATAGTGTGAACAAGCTTGGAAACGGTGATATTGAGAAAGAATTGAAATTATTTCTGGAAGGAATAGGCGTTGAGTTTCTTAGGGTTTTGCGTGATGATATTATAAGGCGGAAAGTAGTGGATTCAAGACAGCTTCTTAAAAGTTTTATCAAAGATGATGAAAATAATATTTGGAGACTTAAAGAGGGAAATTTAACTCTTGAAGTCGGAACAAGC
>NZ_CAQLEL010000051.1:0-1634 GCF_948826705.1 uncultured Ligilactobacillus sp. | reverse complement strand
ACTTTTGATCAATTCAACTAAAAAGATCGACAAGAGCCAACAAGAGATCCGCCAAGAAAAAGTTACACAAGCTCAATCAAAACGAAGTAGTGAATCTAGATCAAAGGCTTCAAGCACCACAGTAGAAGTACCAGAATATGAGACGCCTGATGATACGACCGAAGAAGTAGTACCAGCTGTAGAAAATACAGATGAATATGAGATCGTTGGTGATCCGATCGATTATACCGATGCACCAGGCCCACAAGCGCCAGCGTGGTACTATGAATGTGATGCTAAAAAACATCAGACACAATATATTGAGCGTATTCAAGTAGACAGATCAACGGATGAAAGACCTGTTTATTGTGGCTCATTTATCTGCCATACTGATCACTTTTATCAAGATTTCGAAAATTTAGGATACATTTCTCCAGAGCGAGAAGCCTATCTTTCTTCACTGCAAGAATCTTATCAACAAAGTAGTAGTGATTAAGGTTGTCCCATAGCTATAAAAGGCGTACTATGTGAGTAAATGCATGGAGAGGATAAGAGAATGCGCACATATAAACGAAGTATGCCGACATTACGTTTAAAGTCAGATATTTCAACGGTATATTGTAAATTTGAGCTCTTAAGTGAAGAAGAATGCCAGTCCTATGGATTACAGGAAGTGTATAAGATTCAATGGGATATTCATGGACATGTTTCATATGCTACGGTTGGATATTCATTTATGGGGGCGATCGCCTATTTGCTCAAACTGATAAAAGAAGTGCTAAAAGATGATGTGACTGATTACTACGAAGTTTTTGAGTCAGATGATGATGATTTTTATGATCTCGTTTTTCAACGTGAAGGAAAAGAACGCTCACTTGAATTGCGTTGTTACTTAGAAGAGACTAGTCAAGATCGGTTGACAATACATTTTGACGAAAGTGAGATCGTGTCTTTGGGTATCTATTGTCAACTTTTTGAAGGACAATTAGACAAGTCTATGTTACCCGTACAACATATGTATGACCTAGGTATTTTTCAAGGAGATTGATAAATAATGAAAACATTGGATAATCACAAATGGTGAACCAATCAGCTTTGAGATCAAGGACTGTACAGAAGAGAGACTAGCTAGCATTAAAGCAGTAGAGCCAAGATATAACATAGAAAAAGCATATTTATGATGGGCAATATAAGTAAATAGGTTCTACAGAAAATCTTGCTTTCTGTAGAACCTATAATTTTATCTCAATGAGCGACGATAGCCAGCTGCTTGAGCTTCGGCTTCTGTACTAAAATAGACTGCATTTTCTGAGTTCATTCGGTAGCCCCGTTGCCCTGGAACATGATAGATCATGCTTCGAGAATTACCGACGATCGTTCCTTGTGCATTAGCATCAGCAGTATTTATATCGCCATTATTAACAGGTGCATTCCCAGCTTGGCTATTGTTGGCATTGTCGTTAGCTTGTGTTTGTTCAGCTTGTTCCTGCGCAGCAGCACTTTCACTAGCCCGACTTGCCTCTTCTTGTGCGATACGTTCGCTTTCGGCTTCCGCGCTCTCGGATTCAGCAATACTTTCTGACTCCGCACGCTTACTTTCAGCTTCTTCACTAGCAGCCTTTTCACTTTCTTCTTTAGCAATGCTTTCTGATCGT
>NZ_CAQLEL010000050.1:0-4596 GCF_948826705.1 uncultured Ligilactobacillus sp. | reverse complement strand
CTAACGAGTGCCCAGTGACCGCCATCGTAGCATTAGGAGCTTTTTTACGCAATTCACCCACCTTAGCCTGCATCGCTTTACTAGCAAGTTTTGCCTGAGGGATATAGGCGTTGAATAAAGTAAACGAGCCGTTGTTGCTCACCCAATCATTCAAAGTATTCAAACTCATTGCGTCACTACCTCGAGTTGCAAAATACGTATGCTTAGTCTCGTTGTTTAACTTTTTGGTGTCAGCCACGTAATAGGAATTATACCCAGCCTTTTCATCGGTCAACAGACCTTTTTGATACGTTTTTTCGTTACCAAACCAATCTTTTTCTGTTACTGTCTTAAGTTTGTCGGGTTGGAGATAAACTTTACTTGCATCGTTGCCATAGGCGTCTTTTGCATGAGGGAATGTGAATGGAACGGAATATCCTCTGTCTAACCTATTACGCGCACTTTGTGGTAATAGTTCGTAGACAAACGGTCTTGGTTTCCTTGGATATGTGCTTTTGGCTAAGTTCACGTATAGATTATAAATACTTTCTAGATTACTCATTGATCTTCACCTTGAATATTCGAATATATTGGATCATTCAATACCATCAATGCATCGATTTTATTTAACTTATTTATATCAGTGTCTACTCTAAGGACATAGCCTTGATCATTATATTTTTTTTCTGAACTATCACTGATATTAAACTTTACGATCAACGTAGGTTTTGTAAATGCCATTCCTTTTCCAGCCTCTACTGTCCCCCAATCAAATTCCACTGTTTCTTCTTGTGAACTGTATTTTTTGATAAAATCTACTAGTTCTTTTTCATGCGCCTTCAAAAAAGCTATCTGGCGTTCTTTTTGTGCTTCTTGTCTCATTTCGACCACTTTCTTTGTTCCTCCTATTCCGGCTAGTATTAGAAAAATCGCGATAAGTACTAGAAATACTCTTTTTTTCTGCATGACTCTCCTCCAGTAAAGCCTTTACATAAATAAAAATCTAAATAGCTAAGATACAAGCTGAATATTAACATTTTTTCTAATCATTTTCAATTCTTTTTTTAATTTAAGTAATAAAAATATCTTTATACTATAAGCAACACTTCTCCAAAAAAAGATACACCTCCTTAAAAATCCATAGTTTTCTTCTAAATTGATAATTTTGGTTCCTTGAGAAAAACTAATTTCTCAGATTAAACTTCGATACAGATAATGCTTGGATCGCTCTAAGCACGCTAAATGTTTTTTTCAAATTCAAGATCATTGTCTAATCAGAGTTCACAAAATAATATAACGCTACTTGATGGATCGTTTGCGATCGGTTCTTTGCCATCCCGTCATAAGCCCACACACATGGACTAGCACAGTAAATTTGCTCTAAAACAATGATCGTAGCTAAACTTCCTGCAGCCCCCTTCTGCCATGCCTGTAGTTTTCCTTTAGTAGCTTATTTAGGTGATTCACCAAAGCGCTTCTCGATCTGTTTATCTAATGCTCTCTAATTTTTTATCATCGTATCAAACAAAAAAAACCCCCCAAAGTTATATTTTGGGGAGATAACTAAACTATTTGATCTCTTCGTCAGTTTTTAAGACAGCCATGAATGCATCTTGTGGAACAACTACACGTCCAACAGCTTTCATCCGTTTCTTACCGCGTTTTTGCTTGTCCAATAATTTTGCACGCCGGTCAGGATCCCCCGTATGGATCCGCGCCGTTACATCTTTACGATAAGCTTTGATATTAGTCCGTGCAATGATCTTAGCCCCGATCGCTGCTTGGATCGGAATTTCAAAGTTTTGCCGTGGAATGATCGTCTTTAGCTTATCCGTGATGACCCGTGCCCGTTGTTGAGCGAATTGCCGATGTGCAATAAAACTCAACGCATCGACTTTATCGCCGTTCAACAAGATATCGATCTTGACCAGATCACTTGGACGTGTCCCATCAAGTTCATAATCAAGTGAAGCGTAACCACGAGTACTAGATTTTAATTTATCAAAGAAATCAAAGATGATCTCTGATAACGGCATTTCATAGATAACATTCACCCGATAATCATCAAGGTAATCCATTGTGACAAAATTTCCACGCTTAGCTTGGCATAATTCCATCACTGCTCCAACATAATCACTTGGGACCATGATCTCAGCTTTAACGTAAGGTTCATTGATCTGTTTGATCGTTGGAACATCTGGCATTTCAGATGGATTAGAAACACTAACATGTGAGCCATCTGTCAATTCAACGTCATACGTTACAGATGGCGCTGTAGTGATCAATTCCATTCCAAATTCACGTTCCAAACGCTCTTGGATAACATCCATATGCAATAATCCTAAGAAACCACATCTAAAGCCAAAGCCTAAAGCTTGTGAGGTCTCAGGTTCAAATTCTAACGCTGCATCATTTAACTTTAATTTTTCTAGTGCTTCACGCAGGTCGTTATATTTAGCATTATCGGTCGGATAGAGTCCAGAATACACCATTGGGCTCATTTCACGATAACCAGCTAATGGTTTTTCAGTTGGATCATCAGCATGTGTCAAGGTATCACCAACACGTGTATCTTGAATATCCTTGATACTTGCAGTCAAATACCCCACATCCCCAGCCATCAAGAAATCACGCTTGATCGGCTTAGGTGAGTTGACTCCAACTTCAATAACTTCGTATTCCGCGCCACTATTCATCAAACGGACCCTATCACCAGGTTTTACAGTTCCATCAAAGACCCGTAAGCTCAATACAACACCACGGTAATCATCATAGACTGAATCAAAGATCAACGCTTTTAACGGTGCTTTTAGATCTCCACTTGGTGCTGGAACTTTTTGAACGATCTCTTCTAGCATTTCTTCGATCCCGATCCCATTTTTAGCTGAAGCCAAGACTGCTTCAGAAGCATCCAGACCGATCACATCTTCGATCTCTTGGCGCACGCGCTCTGGTTCAGCTGAAGGTAGATCGATCTTATTGATCACTGGTACGATCTCAAGATCATCATCTAATGCTAAATAAACGTTCGCCAAAGTTTGAGCTTCGATACCTTGCGCTGCATCGACCACTAAAACAGCACCTTCACAAGCCGCCAGTGAACGTGAAACTTCATATGAAAAGTCCACGTGCCCAGGCGTATCGATCAAGTGGAAAATGTAAGTTTCTCCATCTTTTGCATGATAATGAAGCTCTACTGCATTTAATTTGATCGTGATCCCACGTTCGCGCTCCAGATCCATCGAATCGAGCAATTGATCTTGCATTTCACGTTTTGAGACCGTATCAGTCAATTCCAAAATGCGATCAGCTAAAGTCGATTTCCCATGGTCAATATGAGCAACGATCGAAAAATTCCGAATATGCTTTTGGCGCTCCGACATTTTTTCAAAATCCATTTCGCTCTTCCTACTTTCTAGTGGGCAAAACAAAATTCTTCACCCAACTCTATACTCTCTAACTACCAATTATAGCCTGTTTTACAGGTCAGCGTCAATTTTACCAAAAATAACTAGAGCATAGTTTGGGCTACACTCTAGTTATTTTAAAAATCTATTTTAGTCTTCTTTGCGCTTATTTTTAACACCTAAGCCTAAAATTCCTGCTAAGGCAACTAACATCGCACCGACACCTGTTACTTGTGCTTTATCATTATCACCCATTTGTGGTAATTCAGCAACTTTTGTTTCATCTGTAACCGGAGTAGTTGCTTTTGGCCCAACTTGAGAGGTTGGGACAGTTACGCTCTTTGTTTTAGTTGGTTCTTGTTTTTCAGACACTTCTGGTACTTCTGCTGTTTTTTCAGCTACATATTTAACGATCGTATCTGAAGTAGGATCAGTTGGATCGACAAACTCTACTTCTGCCTTATATCCTGGGATCGTTGGTACCTTTTGATGTGGTGTAACACCAGAAGGATCATCCTCAGCATTTTCATATGGAATTGGAGGAACTAAGGCATTACCATTTTCATCAACAGGAACGATATTACCAACTTTAGCATAGATGAATGTTGTGGTTTCATCACCTTCACCAAATGTTCCGATACCATTTTCGATTTTTTGTAAGACGTAACCCGTGATCACCTTAGCATCAGCAGTATTGTCAAAATCCATACCTGGTACAAAGAGATTTTTCTTAACAATTCTTGGGATCAATTCATTGCCCATATTATCTACAAAGCGTTCTGTCAAGCTGTAGTTTGCTGTATAAACAACACGTTCGATTTGATCAAGACTCATATGATCAACTGTAGTAGCTGGAACGCTTGCACGATCAGCCCAATAACCAGAGATCTGTGGGCTCGTTACACTAGCAAATTCTTGTACGCCACTCCATGCTCCCCAGGTGATCGCATCGGTCACAGCATCTTTGGTCCCTCTTCTTGTGAAGGTCTTAGTTTCACTGACTGGTGCTAAAGCTTGTAGACCATCTGCATAAACATAATTGATCGTGCGCGTTACTTCTTTTGTTTCACTCACTTCAGTTGCAGCTTGTTTCGTGTATGTTACCGTTACTTCGATGTCTGCACTATCAGCTGTCACACTTTGTGCGGCTACTTTGGCTTTATCAGCCGTGTAACCTTTAAGCTCGGGGCTTGTCACTGCACCAAATTCT
>NZ_CAQLEL010000049.1:0-10315 GCF_948826705.1 uncultured Ligilactobacillus sp. | reverse complement strand
CTGTTGCGGAAAGCGCTAAGATCACGTCATTTTTTTCAACGATCCCACTACTGATATACATACTATGGCTTTCAGTCATACCAAAAGCTGCGATCCCCATTCTGATCAAACGTTGAGTCAATTCTTTAGCCGTATACCCCGAACTTCCTAATCCAAAAATATAGATCCGACGGCATGCGCTGATCTTATTTACGATCTCTAGCAAAACCTTTTCATCGATCCGCTGGCGAGTCTGAGTCAAAACTTCTTCATAAAAACGTTGAACTTGCATCGCCAACTTGGATTCACTTTCTTTGGGTTCAAGTTGTTCATCACTGACAAGGCGCAATTTAAAATCATAAAAATTAGCACAATCAAGCCGTTTGACTAAACGCGTGATCGTGGCATTGCTCGTCCCCGCTAACTTAGCTAATTCATTGATGCTCAAACGTTGGATCTTTTTTGGCTCTTGGATCGTCTGTAAAGCAACTTTGCGCTCCTGACGTGGTAAGCTAGGATAGATCTTTTCCAACTCATTTAAAATATTCATACTCTTGATCCTTCATAAAAAATAAGTAGTTCACTGACTATAGCATATCACATCAGCAAACTACTTATTAACTATTTATTCATTGATCGCTTGAACAAATCGACTAGCGATCTCTAACGGGCGGGTGATCGCCCCACCGACTACGACTGCATGACAACCTAATTCTAAACACCGCTTAGCTTTAGCGGGAGTATCGACTTTTCCTTCTGCGATCACTGGTGCATCAGATAACGCCAGGACCTCCTTGAGATAAGCAAAATCGTTATCCGCTAAATTTTCACCCATTGTTTCAGGAGTATAACCATGCATTGTAGTTCCGACAATATCAAAGCCTAATTCATTGGCCAACTTCACATCTTCTAAAGTTGCTGTGTCAGCCATCAACAATGTCTCAGGAAATTCGTTGCGCATTTGGTTCACAATGTCTGCAATTTGTTCTCCATTTGGACGCTTTCGGCGTGTTAAGTCACAAGCCACGGCTTGAGCACCAGTAGCTGCAACAGCACGCATTTCCTTTAAAGTTGGGGTAATATAAACGGAGGAGTCAGGATAATCGACTTTACTCAAGCCAATTATTGGTAACTCAACTTCATCTTGGATCGCCTGAATATCGACGACAGAATTAGCCCTGATCCCAGCAGCACCTGCCATCTGAGCAGCTAAAGCCATCCGCGACATGATAAACGAACTGTGCAAAGGTTCGTTTGGCAATGCTTGACAAGATACGATCAACTTACCCTTGACTTGTTCTAAAAAGTTCTTTCCCATGATCCTCACCTCGATTTATTTAAAATATTTTTCGTAGATCCGTTTTGCACCAGCTTTGACTTCAGGCGTAGCTTTAGCCATTGGTTCACGAGTATACCCAGCATGAACACCCAATTCTTCAAAGACCAATTTCAAAGTTGCATAGATCCCATTGTTCAAAAGATCTGTGATCAGATCGTTACTTTCATGTTGTAATTGACGAGCTTTAGCAATATCACCTGCTTCAAAAGCTGCGATCTCAGCTTTTGCTTTTTTAGCATTGATATTGAATGTCGACCCGATCGCACCATCAACATCCAAAGCCAAGGCTGGCAATAACATTTCATCAAAGCCTGACAAGATCAATTTATCTGGAAAACGATTTCGTAAACGTTCTAACAAATAAAAATCAGCATTCGTATATTTGACGCCAATGATCTTTTCATTTTCAAAAAGTTTAGCAAAATTATCCAACGAAAGTGCGACTCCTGTTAGTGCGGGGATCGAATAAACGACTAATTTTGTATCCACATCTTTGACGATCTCATCATAGTAATGCTTGATCTCGTCAAAATTGAAGTTATAGTAAAACGGTGTGACTGCTGAGATCGTCTTATAACCTAGATCTGTCACAAACTTAGCTAACTTTTTAGCTTCGTGTAAGTTAGGTGAGCCTACTTGGGCGATCAGATCGATATCTGAGCCTTTAGCTTCATCCATTGCGATCTCAAATACGCGCTTCTTTTCATCGGTCCCGAGCATAAAGTTCTCACCAGTGCTCCCGCCTACATATAACCCATCAAGTTGATTGACGTCAATATTGTAGCGCACCATTTCGCGTGTACCTTGTTCATCAATGTTTCCGTTTTCATCAAAAGCCGTCATTAGGGCCGCATATAATTTTTTCATAGGAAAGTTCCTCCAATTGTTTATTATGTAACAGAAATTCAGATAATTCAACCGACGCCTACAGCATAAACTATGATAAAAATTATTTCAAGTTTAAAAAACGGTAATTATTTTCATTTGCAACGACAACTCTTACTAAGATAAGCGTTTACATGAAAATGAAATTTTTTTCTAGTTTTTGATTTGAGAAAATCATTTTCTAATGCTATTATGAAAACGCAAACACAACCTTACGAAAGAAGTGACGTTTTATGCCAAATAAACCACTACTCGCATTTGATGTTGGTGGAACAACGATCAAGTATGCGCTGATCACTCCGGAGCTTACGCTAAAGCAAACCGGTAGTGTGCCTACTAACAAAAATAAAGATGGCCAGATCTTAAAGACCTTACTTGAACTCAGTCAAAAATTCAGCCATGAATATGAACTCGCGGGGATCGGTATCAGCACCGCAGGGATCGTGGCATCGGATGGTAGTATCCAATATGCGGGCCCAACGATCCTCGATTATCAAGGGACTCCACTTAAAGCACGACTCGAAGAAGCAACAGGGCTTTTTGTTTTTGTCGTCAATGACGTCGATGCTGCCCTTTTAGGTGAAGTAGTCCTCGGAGCAGCTAAAAATGCCCAAAGTGCCTATTGTGTAGCTTTAGGAACTGGGATCGGAGGAGCCTATTTAGCCAACGGTCAGCTCGCTTCAGGGGCACACGGGACAGCCAATTCGATCGGTTACACTCTCTTTTGCCCTAAAACACAGACTAATTTTGAACAACGCGCGTCAACGCTCAGTCTAGAAGCTAAACTTGCGCCATTTAATATCAGCGTCAAGGAAGGGTTTGAACTCGCCAAAGCAGGCCAAGAACCTTATCTTACGCTACTTAAAGCTTGGGCTAACGAGGTCGCTCAAGGCTTGAGCAATATTTTGCTGCTCTTTGATCCTGAGGTCCTATTGATCGGAGGCGCTGTTTGTCAGCAAAAAGACTACTTGTTACAGCTCTTAAACGAACAATTAGCTTTGATCCTCCCACCAGGTCTTTGTCAGACCCAATTAAAAGTCGCTGCTTTAGCGGATAAAGCGCAACTTTATGGTGCCGTCTATCCGTTTATAAAATAAAACGTTTACATTAGTTCATAATTATGCTATGATTTGCGTGTAATAGAAATTCAACAATTCAAAATAAATAATTCAACCGTACTGATAAAGGCTTGTCTCAAGTCCTTTTTAGTGCGGTTTTTGTCTTTTTACCAACTTAGCGAGGTGTATAAAATGCAAGTCTCACTTAACACAGCTGTCTTCTTACCCCAGTTGGAACGCTTTAAAAGTCAATTAGCCTGTCTTTTAGATGTCGATGCTTGGCCGATCGACAATATCGAAGTTAGGGGCGAATTTTTTGCTCCGGCGACCAAGGTCCATGAATTAGAACAAATTGCAAAACTCTGTCAAAAAAACAATTGGAAGCTCTACTATTCAGTTCCTGAAGAATTATTTTTAGGTGATCATTTCGCACCTGAATTAGAACAACAGCTAGCTCTAGCTGAAAAGATCGGGATCAAAAATCTCAAATACAGCTTTGGCCACATCGATCTGTTGTTCAGTGACGCCAAACTAAAGCAACTACACGATCTCTTGGCTAATAGCCCCGTCAACGTGACGATCGAAAATCAGCCCAATGCTAACGGTAAGCTCAGTGCGATCACCCAAGATCTAGCGTTTGATCGTACCGAAAAACTTTCTCTAGGCTATACCTTTGATTCAGGCAACTGGTATTGGATCGATGAAAGTCCAAACGAAGCTTTCTTGGCTCTACGCGACCAGATCAGCGTCTTTCACCTAAAAGATATCCATGCCAAACAGACCGTCCTCTTAGGCAAAGGCGATACCGATTGGCAACCAATGCTAAAGGCGCTTAAAATAGATGTCCCTGTTTTCTTGGAATATGGAACTGCTGACCTAGACGAACTGGCTGGCCAAGTCGAATTGGTAAATCGCTTATTGGAAAACTGAGGTGATCTTAGATGTCTTATCTGCTCCAATTAGTCATCATCTTATTGCTTACCAAACTCGGAGCTCATCTTTCAAACATCTTCAACTTTCCTAGTGTGATCGGTGAGTTGTTGGTCGGAGTCCTAGCTGGTCCAGCAGTCTTGAACCTCCTAGTCCCCACTACTTTTACCCACTACTTTGCTGAACTTGGGGTGATCGTATTGATGTTTATCGCTGGACTCGAAGGCGATCTCAAGGCTTTGATCCACTACTGGAAGCCTTCCTTGACTGTGGCGATCCTAGGGGTGATCATCCCGACAGGAAGTGCCTTTCTGCTGTGCTATTACGCTTTTGGCTTTAGTGCTAAGACAGCAATGTTTTTAGGACTGATCTTAAGTGCTACTTCGGTCAGCATCACCGTTCAAGTCTTACGCGAGATGCAACGTTTGAACAGCCCCGAAGGCTCCATGATCTTAGGTGCTGCAGTGGCTGATGATATTATCTGTGTTATTTTGCTGGGGATCTGTGTCTCACTTTTTGGGACTACAGCAGATCTAAAACGACCGATCCCTTTGATGCTTTTTTTGATGTTATTGTTCTTTGTCCTTGCCCTCATACTAGGCAAATGGTTCGTTCCTAAATTTTTAGCTATTTTTAGTCGGTTAAATGCAAGTGAAAATGAAACGACCGCAGCTTTGGTCCTTTGTTTTGGCTTTGCCTTTTTAGCAGTCAGTCTGGGGATGAGCGATGTTTTAGGTGCTTATTTTGCTGGCTTGGCGATCTCCGAGACCAAATTTAAAGAACGGCTCGCTTTAAAGATCGAACCGATCGGCTATGCGGTCTTTATCCCCGTCTTTTTTGTCAGCATCGGGTTAAATATCAGTTTTGTCGGTATGAGTAAAGATATCTTCTTTATCACAAGTTTGATCATCATTGCTATCTTGGGCAAACAGATCGGCTGCGGGCTAGGCGCAAGATGTTTTGGCCTATCTACCAATGCTGCAAATATTGTTGGGGCTGGAATGGTCTCGCGTGGCGAAATGGCGCTGGTCGTTACTAACGTTGCCTTAAGTGCTCATCTGATCGATCAAAACCACTATACGGCAATGATCGTCGTTACCGTTATTACGACTTTGATCGCGCCACTATTATTAAAATATTATATTCAAAGATCCACACAATTAGAAGTTTAATTTCAAATACGAGGTGAAATTTATTATGGAAAAAGTAGGTTTTGGACTGGCAAACTGGATCGTCGTTATCCTATATTTAGTCGGAATGTTACTGGTCGGCGCATACTTTACCAAGCGTTCAAGTAAAGATACTGATGCTTTCTTCAAAGCTGGTGGTAAGATCCCGGCCTGGGCAGCTGGGATCAGTATCTTTGCAACGACACTTAGCTCGATCACCTTCATGTCGGTGCCTGAGCGGGCCTTTCTCTCAGACTGGTCATATGCGATCGGATCATTAGTTATCATCCCGATCATCCCGATCTTAAATCACTATTATGTCCCTTTCTTTCGCAAGTTAAAAGTCACTACCGCTTACGAATATCTTGAAGCTCGCTTCAGTCCACTGATCCGTGCCTTAAGTAGTTTGCTATTCATTATTTATCATATCGGACGGGTCGCTGTAGTAACTTACTTGCCTGTATTAGCGGTCGCTTCAGTGACTGACATCGATCCTTTACTCGTTGCAGCCTGTGTTGGGATAATGTGTATCATTTATACCTTCCTCGGTGGTATCGAAGGGGTCATCTGGAGCGACGTTATCCAAGCCTTCGTTTTGATCGGTGGGGCTTTGCTCATTATCTTTATCGGGGTCTTCTCGATCGATGGTGGCTTTGCGACTGTTGCCCATACTGCCGCTAGCAACCATAAGATCCTCTCCAGTGCTGACTTTAATATCAATGATCTAGCAGCCTTTGTTCCGTTGATCTTTGTTGGTCAGTTCGTTAACAGTCTGTATCAATACACTGGTAGTCAAGATGTTGTCCAACGTTACCAAACCACTAAATCTTTGAAAGATACGATCAAATCACTTTGGACAACTGGTTTCCTTGGCATTTTGACGATCCCATTGTTCTTTGGAATGGGAACGATACTATACACCTTCTATCAAAATGCTGCTAGTTTACCAAAAGATTTCAATACCAGTGCGATCGTACCTTACTTTGTTATCACACAACTTCCAGCCGGGATCGCTGGATTTGTTATCGCTGGGATCTTCGCAGCTGCACAATCAACGATCGCTTCAAGTTTAAACTCTATCTCTGCCTGCTTTGTGACTGATTTTAAACAACGCTTCTTTAACAATAAATTCAGTGGAATGTCAGATGTTACTTTAGCACGTTGGGTTATCATCATCTCTGGTGTCATCAGTACTGCGATCACTGTTTACTTCACGATGGGTAACACCTCCGATACTTGGAACGTCTTCTTGACTGTTTCTGGTCTCTTTGGGGTCCCTGTAGCTGGTCTTTTTGCGCTTGGGATCTTCACCAAACGGGCTAATGCACGTGGTGTCTTGATCGGATTTGCTTTGAGTGTTCTTTTGGCCTTCTACGTTGATTCTTTGCATATCTCTTCTCTCTTAGTGGCAACAGTTTCCTTTACTGCAGCTGTTGTTTTAGGCTACCTAGCTAGTCTGCTTTTCCCAGGAAATAATAAAGATAACCAAGGCTTAACGATCTACACGCTCAAGGATAAAATAAAAAATTAAAGCGAAAGGAATTTAAATTTATAATGAAAGATACGATGAGTTTAGTTACAATGCAAAATTATCGTGGGTCCTTCCCAACTCCCAACGATTTTCATGAATTTTGGGATCAACAATTAGCCTCACTTGAGATCCCCACTGGAAAATTGACCCCACTTGACTTCAAGATCCCTCAAGTTGAATGTTATAGTTTAACTTTTCCAGGAACTAACCACGGTCAAGTCTATGCTAAATGCCTCTTCCCTAAAAGCGAAAAACCCGTACCAACGATCTTTTATTTCCACGGTTATATGGGACAGTCACCTGATTGGGCGACTTTATTAAGTCTAACAGCAGGTAAAGCTGGTGTCGTAGCTATGGATGTCAGAGGTCAGGCAGGACACTCACTTGATCACGCTAGTTTTGACGGGATCACCGTCAAAGGCCAAGTCATTCGCGGGGCGACAAAAGGACCAAAACACCTTTTCTTCAAGGATATCTACTTAGATGTCTATAGTTTGATCGAGATGATCGCTAAATTACCTCAAGTTGATGAAACTAAACTCTATAGCTATGGTGGATCACAGGGAGGTGCCTTAGCCTTGGTCGCTTCTGCGTTGGATCATCGCATTCAACAAACGATCGCGATCTATCCTTTTTTAGGTGACTTTAAGCGCGTTTTAGAGCTTGGCAACCATAGTGAACCCTATGATGAGCTTTTCCGTTACTTTAAGTTCTCCGATCCTTTCCATAAGACCGAAACTAAACTCATGGAAACTTTGGCCTATATCGATATCAAAAACCTTGCCCAACGGATCCAATGTCCTGTCAAAATGATCACCGGGCTTGAAGATGATGTTTGTTTCCCATCAACTCAATTTGCGATCTACAATCAGATCACAGCACCAAAAGAACATTTGATCTTACCAGAATACGGTCATGAAGATATGCATGTTGGTGTCAACGATCAAGTCTTTAACTGGTTATTTGAAACACAGATCACTGACTAATACAGTAAGAAAGGACTCACTATGATTTGTATCATAGTGAGTCCTTTCTTATTTACTCATATTTTATTTGTCGCGCCGACGTCGTAAAGTTTTATCAGCAGTTGCATCGGCTCTTTTTACCTGTTCGATATCTTCTCTGATCTCAGAGCCTAAATGGGATGATTCCTCTTCTTTAGGACGATATGCGATCTGGATCTCTAGTTTATACGGTTCATCTTTTTGCATCATCGTTGACCGACCTGCAAACTTATATGGACCTCCTGTCAAAGCAACAGCTGCCAAAGAAAGGCGGTAACGTTTCAAAGCTTCGATCCCCCGAAGCAATCCTACTTGGGTCACCTCGCCGAGTTCTTGACGTTCGATCTGATTGACGCCACCATAGACTAGCAATTTGCCATTGACCTCACGTAATTCGTAATACGGTAGGGCTACGGGCTCATTTAGTGCAAAGAAACGATCTCCACTCTTAGCTTTTTTAAAGAGCTCTTTATCTTTAGCTCCACCAAAATCAAGCTGGAGATACCCGACCTGCTCTAATTGAGCCACAACTTTTTGTAAATTCTCACGTTGCTTATGGTTTGTCCGCAATGTTGATGGTAAAAACTCTTCATCTTTGAAGATCCCATTAGTCTGCATAAAACCTGGAGCTACTCCAGCGCTTTCTGCAGCACGTGTGTCGGGGATCTTGACGCCCAACATTTTTTCAACTTTAGGCGAGATATCGAGCTTTGAGACTCTATCTTCCGTAAAGAAGTACAAAATATTGAGATACGTGAAATACAGTAATGCTAAGAAAGCTAAGATAAACAGCAGACCACGAACGATAAAACCGTTCGCAAAAAAGCGGTAAGCAACGTAAAGCAAATAGAAATTACCTACACCCCCAACGACCGTATAGATCCGATTTTTGAGCGTGGCATTCATATTAAAATAACCAATATAGCTATTGATCATCCCTAAAATACTAAACACATTCCTACCCCCTATTGCGCACTATTATCCTGCGTTGTATTGTTATCATTTGGTTGTGAATTATTTTGTGCACCATCTTGTTTGGTCGACTCACGCTCGGTTTGGTCAGCTTTTGCACTAGAGCTACTACTTTGACGCGTAGTCGAACTTTGTGCTTGGCTATCATCTTGTGCCGTATCGTCTTCAACGCTGCTTGATGTCTTAGTCGCTGAGCTTTCTGTCGTCTCATCATCAGTCGTTGAACTTGAACTTGAACTGACTTTATCCGAACTTGAACTCTTATCCTCGTCATCACGCTCACTACTACTTACTTGCTTGCTATCTACAGAACTTGAGATCGAGCTAACACTGCTGGAGGAAACTTTTTCAACGGCTTTTCCTTCAGAGGTATGAGTCACTTTGTTGACCGCCACATTGGTAGCCCCCAAGGCCAAAACGATCGACAAGATCGCAAATGGTGTCAACAAAGGCGGTGTACGATATGCCATTTTTATTACCCCCAATTTTTCTTACTATTCTAATCCTACTACATCTGTGGACCTATCTGTTTAAAGATTTGCTAAATTTTATTGTAACTTAGCACATTTTGGACAAAGACCATAGAGTTCGAACCGGTGGCCTTCGATCACACAACCTTCCAATTGATCTTGAAAGATCGTCAAAGGACACATCTTGACCTCACGCACGCGACCACAATTTTGACAGATGAAGTGATGATGATGTAACCGATCAAAATCACATTGATATTTAACACAGGCACCCGAAGGCTTATTCTTGGTCTCAATGATGCCTAATTCACTAAAATCCTTTAAATTCCGGTAAACAGTATTATAGCTCATCCCTGGATAGAGCTGTTTCATGTGCTCGGTCACTTGGGTAATACTGACATATTGTTCTTTAAAGCCACATAAGTACTCTAACAAGCTACGTCTTTGCTTGGTGATCCGATAATGGTGGCTTTGCAACACTCTGATCGCTTCATTGATCAATCCTATCCCCCCTAAAGAATAATTATTACTATTTAATATGATATCACGCTTTACGCTAAAATATCAGCCACGAGTTGTTCGAGTTTAGCATAGGTCTGCTGTAGCTTTTCATTTTTCAGTACATGAGCTTTAGCACGTAATGCTGTTGGTAACTCAGCATCTCGCATAGCCTCCTTGCTTGCCAGCCGTTGCTCGATCCTAGCTTTTTTGTCACCTCGCGCATACAAACGCTCGACTTGCACCGCTGTAGAAGGTGATTCTAAAAAAATAACGGTCAGTAACTCAGCTGGCAATTTATCTAAATAAGTCAAAACTCCCTTCGTATCTAAAACGATCACTGCCCGCTTATCTTGTTTTAAAGCACGCTTAAGGCCTTCAAATGAAGAACCGTAATAATTATCATCGTAGGTAACGTACTCCAAATAGTGCTTGTCAAAGAAAGTTTCCTTCGTTTCAAAATAATAATCGCTACCATCT
>NZ_CAQLEL010000048.1:0-24037 GCF_948826705.1 uncultured Ligilactobacillus sp. | reverse complement strand
GTTGGAAGAATTAGAGGAATCAGTAAAAGAATCTATTGAATATTTCAACACGCAACGTGCATATGCATCAAAAAACGGCTTGACCGCAGAAAAATTCCGCGTTCAAACCGCATAAACTATTTTTCTATTTAAACTGTATACCTGACGGACCCCAGTGCCTTCTGTTTGAAGATGTCTTTTACTTATGTTACAGCTTCTACTTTTTTGTTTAGCTCATTTAAGGCGAGCGTCTTGGTAAAAAGCGCTTGTTCTTTTGGACTTAGTTTATGGGCGATCTCGATCACGGTCCCATCAAAGGTCGCGATCGCTTTTTGGTGGATCAACTCAGAGAGCTTAGGATCTAAGGCTGAAGTTCCTTCATCAACTAATAAGACGGGGCGTTCTTGGAGCAAGGCACGTGCCAATTCGATGCGTTGTTTTTGTCCGCCGGAAAGATCAGAGCCATCTGCTTTTAATGAAGAGTCAAGCCCACGTTGGGCGACTAGTTCAGTTAGCCCAGTCAATTCGAGCACTCGGGCTAATTTTTCTTTTGGAACATCTTTACCCAAGCAAAGATTGAAGCGTAAAGTGTCGGCAAAGATGCGCGGGTCTTGGGCGACATGGGCAAAATAAGCATGGACGCTTGCATGATCGACAGGTGCGCCGTTCAACTCGTATGTCCCAGTGTCTGGTGACAATTCACCCAATAAGATCTTGAAAAGTGTTGTTTTACCAAAGCCAGACGGTGCCGTCCAAAGGAGCTTTTCGTGTTTTAAAACGCTAAGATCAAGCTCATGGTAGAGATCTTTATAACCTACTTGTTTTAAGTCAAGTGAGTCGAAATCTGTCGCGGAAGGGAGGTCAAAAACACGTTTAGTCTTTTTAGCTGTCAGATATTTTTGGTAGATCGTATTGGTCGTTTTGAGCGTATTGAGTGTTTCTAAGATCGAGATCAAAGGACTGGTGAAGTTATTTGAGAGCTGAGCGATCATAAGAAAAACACCTATCGTGATATGACCACTCATTACGAGATAGATCCCAAGTAAAAAGGGGATCACGATCATTGTGATAAAACTAGTTCCGACCAATGCTTCAGTAGTATAGCCGATGTTTAACTTCATTTTACGCAGTGCTTCTTCTAGGTCCAAGATCGGTTTTTCCATTTTAGTGGAAAATAATTTTCGAATATCATAGAGTTTGATCAAAGAAAGATTTTTAAATAGTTCTTCGACTTTAGCAGTATAAGCACTGTTGCTCTTTTGCCATGCAACAGAAGAAGTTTCGACCTTTTTTGAAAAGAGTCGTTGAACAGCCGCAGGAACAAGTGAAGTCAGTGCATAGACGAATGTTAAAAGCAAGTTGGCAACTAGTCCTGCGATAAAAGAAGTCAGAAATTGGAACGAGTAAAAAACGATATTTAACTGGCCTTCGATCCGTGCAGTTTCAAGTTGTTTAAGATCATTTGTTAGATAAGATATATCTAGCTTGAGGGCATTATCAGTTTCAAGTAGATAAGCGACTAGATCATTTTTGAATCTGACATTGACATCTTTTAGAAGTGAGGATCGTATTCTTCGATACCCTAGACCAAGTAGGGTAAAGAATAAGAAACCTCCAACAGCAAGTAATGTTAAAGACAAGAGTTCGTGATAGCTTTTTGTCTGGGCTAAGTTGATGTAGCGCGCCACAAGAAAAGCAGCAAAAACATCTTCGAACGCTTTAACTAAAGCGAGCAACAAAAACAAAGAACTTTTAACTTTTGAACAATATTTATAGAACATGATATCCCTCCTATAGGTGAAAATGATCATTACATTAAAATGACGGACAATATACCAGTGTCTACTATACTTTGGTAGAATTTGTAAAATGATATTATCATATTGGAAGATAGAATATAGAAAAATGGCATATATTACAAAAATAGTATAAGTAATAAGGAATATACGATCATTTATCAATAATTTTTGGCAATTATGAAAAATATCAAGAACGTAAAAAGCAACTGGACTAGAGCTGTACACGAAATACTATTCAGATCGACTTGTCAAGATTGAATTTGGAAGTTTTTTATTATAGTCTAAGCAATGAAAAAAGAAAAAAGGTTTGGAGGGCTTTTGATGAATTGTGGGGAATTAGTGCGAAAGATCCGGTGTTCCAAGAAGATGACTTTGCAGAAAGTGGCAAAAGATGTTGTCTCACCTTCTACATTAGCTAAATTTGAACGTGGGGAATCAAATTTATCCGTAGAGAGTTTTTTGGAAGTTTTACAAAATTTACATATTTCATTGCATCAATTTGGCTTTTTTTATGAAAATGAGCAGATCAAAAAATCAGAGGAATTTTGGCATCGCTTTAAAGAACATACTTTGAAAGTAGAACAATTACAGCTCTTAAATGATAGTCAAAATAAGCGAGGATTCAAATATCAGCTGAAGACAGCTTACAATCCTAGTAGGACAGAAGCTGATGTTATGTATTTTAACGAATATTTCTTTGAAGTCGATGTCTGGTCGCTAGATGAATTGAGATTATTAGCATTTAAGGCAGATCTATTGAATATTCAAAGTCTAGAGCATTGTAGGTCGGTGCTAGAAGAGCAGATCTTAGCAGATACATATGATGGTGCTTATCTAGTTGAAGTCTACGAAGTTTTATTAAGCTTATATAGTGAATTATTAGTAAACAAGAAACATTTTAAGCCAAAAAGAGAAGTCTATAAATACATTCAAGAGCTAGATATGAAGTATTTATGGTACCAACATTGGCTCAGCTTATTACTATTATTGAATGATTCGATCTGTGAAAAGCAGATGTTAGGCTTAAAAACGACTATTGAATCTTTTTTATGCTCACCTTTTCAAAAAATACCGTCTTGTGTAAAAAAGGTACTTACTGATCTTGGATTCAGTTACTAGGAGAGCATTTTAAATTAAACTAAAAGACCGCCCAACTAACTAGTTGAGCGGTCCTATTAGTTTAATTTAAAAGTCGAGTTACGCTGTAAAAAGCTTACAGGTAACGTATATTGCATCTGTTTGAGAGGCTCAGTAGGTTGTTTGATCCGCTCTTTTAAGACCTCGACCAAAAGTTCAGCGATATCTGAGATCGGTTGAACGATCGTCGATAATTCGGGATGATAGAGCTGGATCTGCGTCGTTCCATCAAAACCAGTGACCTTTAACTGCTCAGGCACTTTGATCGCTAACTCTTTAGCTGCTTGTAAGACTAAAAGCGCCGTGAGATCATCGGTGCAGACGATCCCGTCAGCGACACTTTCTTGTAAGAGCTTTTTGATCGAAAAAAGCTTGAGCGAAGGAGATTCTGAAAAACTCACCGTATGGATATGGCGACTTAGACCATAAGTTTCAAGCGTATCGCAATATCCTGCTAGACGTTGATCAGTCGGGTTGCCTTGTTGGTGAGGATTTCCCAGGAAATAAATGTGGCGTGCCCCAGCATTGTAGAGCTCTTGCACTGCCATCTTGCCACCAGCGTAGTTATCACATGAGACGATCGGGATCTGTTCTGAGAGTTTACGATCAAATGAAACGATTGGTAAACCGACTCGATTGTACTCGTCGATCCCGAGGTTATGTGCCCCAGCGATGATCCCATCGACTTGATTGGCTAAGAGCATCTTTAAATATTCGCGCTCTTTTTCTTTATCTGAACCGGCATTACACAAGATGACCTTGTATCCTTCTGAAAAGAGCTTTTGTTCGATCTTTTCAACTAACTCAGCAAAAAAAGGGTTGGTGATCGCAGGAAAGATCAGACCGACTAGATTAGTGCTCTTACCATGTAAAGAGCGTGCTAATGAGTTAGGTTGATAGTTCAACTCTTCCATTGCAGTAAAAACTTTGTCGCGTGTCTTTTGACTGATATAACCGTAATCGTTGATGACACGTGAAACGGTTGTGACAGAGACGCCCGCTTTTTTAGCGACGTCAGTTAATTTGGGACGCATATGCTCCATCCTTTCTAGATGCTTTTAAGCTTCCAGAAAGTACCCCGATAGTTTAACGCAGCCTCAGTTGGTGAAGTGAGAGCGATCTGTTTATTGCCAGTTTCGGCAAAGAAACGTAAAGTCAGCACATGTTCACCACCGTTGACAAAAATTTCACAGAGCGAATGATCGATAAAGATCTCAAGGTCGAGCGCTTTTTGGTCTGGGAGCGCAATGGTGCGCGTTGTGCCAAATTCAGTTGCAAATTGAGCGCCGATATCTGCACGTGAAACGGTCAAATATGCGTCTTTTCCAGTTGAGAATTCAAGCTTCAAACTTTGACTAAGGTCATCATTGCCAGCTAAATGGAGGGTACCATTCTGGTCAGTATCTAAAGTCAATTTTAACTCATATTGCTCGCCACTTTCAGCAATTATTTGCTGTTTAGCGTTAACTTTTTTAGCTGCTTGAAGTGGAGTGCCTTTTTCACGCAGAGCAGCCATGGAAACGACAGGACGTTGGATAAGTTTGCCATCCTTTAAGGAGAGTTCTTTGACTTGGCTCAAGCAGCTAGCCCAGTTTTCTTCATCAGTTGGATATGAAACGTCAGGTAATCCGACCCAACTGATCAGATAAGCTTTACCGTCTGGAGTATTGAAAGCTTGGGAGGCATAAACATCGAACCCATCATCTAAGTTTTGGATCTGGTTGGTTCCAGCTTCAAATCTGGCTTTGTTTAGCTGAACATCTTCACCTAAAAGATACATATTAGGGTAGATATTGTCGTAAGCTACGACATCTTTGTCCAAACCTTGTGGGCAAAAGACCAAAAGTGGTTTGTCATCGACAAAGATCAAGTTAGGACATTCGATCATATAGCCCATTTCTTCTGCAGTGAATTCGAGATAGCCTAGATCGGTGAACTCCTTAAGGTCTTTAGATGAGAATAAGGAGATCTTACCAGTCTTAGTTTCTTTATCTTGAGCACCCAATACAACGTAGTAGAGATCGCGGTGTTTGAAAACTTGTGGATCGCGGAAATGATCGGTCGTATGATCTGGTTGGGTGATCAATGGTTCAGTGAGCTTAGTTATCTGACCTTCTTGATCCATCCAAGCACCTAATTGGAATGGATGTCTGATCCAGTCTTGATCACGATGATTACCGGTGTACATCAAGAACAATTTATCATCTACTGGTAAAGCTGAACCTGAATAAGCCCCGTGGCTATCGTATTTTGTATCGGGTGCGATCGCTAGACCGAGATCTTTCCAATGCACAAGGTCATCAGAGACTAAGTGCATCCATGATTTGAGACCATGAGCGGCACCAAATGGAAATGATTGATAAAAGACGTGCCATTGACCATTGAAGTAAGAAAAACCGTTGGGGTCATTTAAAAGTCCCGAGCTTGGGCGAATGTGATAACTCATTTGATAAGGGGAGTTAGCTGCTTGTGCTTGTAATTTCAATAATGTTTCAGCGCTCCAATCGGCGTATGCCCGATAGCGCATTTCACGTGTCCATTCCATAGTTGAATATCCCTTCTTTTTAAGCGTTTTTGAAAACGTTGTCTATATATTGAATTTTAACTTTTACAGCTATTTGTGTCAAACGTATATCATAGTATATCGAAATATATTTTTGGATTTTAAATTTTTTAAAATAAATTTGTGATAAACGATTGACATATTTTTGAAATACGATATTATTATAGATATAGAAAATGTAAAACGTTTACAAAAAAGGAGTGCTAACGATGGATCACAAAAAAGTGGCAAAAGACGTCATTGCAGCGGTCGGTCGCGACAATATGGTGGGAGCAGCCCACTGTGCGACTCGTCTGCGCTTAGTCTTAAAAGACGATAACAATATCGATCAAGCAGCGTTGGATAACAATCCAGACGTTAAGGGGACATTTAAAACCAACGGTCAATATCAGATCATCATTGGGCCAGGGGATGTCAACTTTGTTTATGATGAGATCATCAAAGAAACTGGCTTAAAAGAAGCCTCGACCGAAGATCTAAAGAAGATCGCTGAACAAGGCAAGAAGTTCAATCCGATCATGGCATTTATCAAGCTCTTATCTGATATCTTTGTTCCGATCATCCCAGCTTTAGTTGCGGGTGGTTTGTTGATGGCTTTAAACAACTTCTTGACTTCTAAAGGCTTATTTGGACCACAAGCGATCGTAGAAATGAATCCAGCGATCAAAGGTTTGTCTAGCATGATCCAATTGATGTCGGCAGCACCATTTATCTTTATGCCGATCTTAGTTGCGATCTCGGCTGCTAAGCGTTTTGGGGCTAACCAATACCTCGGGGCAGCGATCGGGATGATCATGACAAGTCCTGACTTGATGGCAGGTAAATCATGGGATATCTTTGGCATGCAAGTTATGCAAAATAACTACTATTACCAAGTTATTCCAGTCTTAGCAGCTGTTTGGATCTTGTCTGTTTTAGAAAAATGGTTACACAAACGTTTACCATCAGCAGTTGACTTTACCTTTACTCCACTGATCGCTGTTATGTTGACAGGCTTTTTGACCTTCACGATCGTAGGGCCTGCAATGAAGACACTTTCTGATTGGGTAACAAATGGTATCGTTTGGTTATACGACACAACAAGCTTTATTGGAATGGGTATCTTTGGTCTTACTTACTCGGCTATCGTATTAACTGGGTTACACCAAAGTTTCCCAGCGATCGAGACCCAACTTATCACAGCCTTCAGCAATGGTAAGGGCGCAGGTGACTTTATCTTTGTCGTAGCTTCGATGGCTAACGTTGCGCAAGGTGCTGCAACATTTGCGGTCTGGACATTGACAAAAGACAAGAAGATGAAAGGTCTTGCATCTTCAGCTGGGGTCTCAGCTTTACTTGGGATCACTGAACCAGCCTTGTTTGGGGTCAACTTGAAGTATAAATTCCCATTCTTCTGTGCGTTGATCGGTTCAGGGATCGCAGCGATGTTTGCTGGTTTGATGCATGTCGTTGCAGTTTCATTAGGTTCTGCTGGTTTCCTTGGGTTCTTGTCGATCAACGCTTCTTCGATCCCAATGTATATCGTAGCTGAGCTCATCTCATTTGCAGCTGCATTTGCTTTGACATTTATCTATGGTAAGAGTCACAGCCAATTATTAAATCCAGCTCCAGTGGCTGCACCAAGTGAACCAAAAGAAGTTAAGGAAGCAAAAACAGAAGCTAAAAAAGTTTCTGGGGTCGAAAATCAAGTTGTTGATTCCCCAGTTGATGGCAAGTCGATCGATCTAAGCGAAGTAAACGATCAAGTATTCTCCACTAAGATGATGGGTGATGGTGCGGCAGTTGTTCCAGCTGACGGTACGATCTATGCTCCAGCAGATGGTGAGATCACAGTAGCTTATGAAACAAAGCATGCTTATGGTATCAAGACAGATCGAGGTGCAGAAGTCTTGATCCACGTAGGTATCGATACGGTCAACTTGAAAGGTCAACATTTCACCTCTAACGTAACTCAAGGTCAAAAGATCAAGAAGGGTGACGTTTTAGGGACAGCTGATCTAGAAGCTATCAAGCAAGCTGGTTACGACACAACGGTAATGGTGATCGTAACTAACACGATGAACTATGCAAGTGTAGAACGCATCGATGTCGACGAAGTAAAACACGGTGACAATTTGATCGCGATCACTGCTGAATAAAATAAGTATTTAAAAATGGTCTAGCTACCATGAGTATATTTTATCTCATGGTGACTAGACCATTTTTTATATGAGCTATAGCTAGGAACAGATCAATTTATTTTTGGCTGATCACATGTTTGACAGAGGTTCTATCTGTTTTTTTCGTGGTTACTCTACCTGTTATGTACGGCGTTATTTATTTGAATTTGATATTTTGATTTACATTTCTAAAAATGAGGCGTATATTCAGCCTTATCAGAGGCTACATGGGGATGCTTAAGGGAGAGAGTCTATGCGAAATAATAACACGGTTAGATATGATATTTTGAGCTATCAGGGACTTTCAGCACTGTATGCTTTAGGGCTAAGCTTATGGGCTGGAACGATCTATCTTTATATGAAACAAGTTGGATATAGTTATGGACAGATCAATTTATTTTTGTCTCTTTTTTGGCTGATCACATGTTTGACTGAGATCCCATCTGGTTTTCTCGCAGACATGTTTGGTGCTTTGAAATTGACATTTTTAAGTTCCCTATTTCGTGGGAGTGGCTTATTGTTTTTAGCACTCTTTGAGCATAATTTGACGATTTTAGTACTAAGTGCAATTTTAACGGCAGTAGGTGATTCGTTTTATTCAGGAACTTTAACTGCTTGGATCGTTGAGAAAACCAAAAAGACAGATCTTGATCAAAACAAATTGTTTTCACATAATTATATGTTAGTTAGCTTGATAAGCTTTATCGGTGGCTATTTTGGAGCGGATTTTTTGGGTAATTTTGAACTGAGAGCACCCTTGATCTGTGGCGCATGTATCTTATATGTTACAGGGATCTTAGCTCTAAGTTTGACCCGTTTTGATCTAGAGCTTAGACCACGCAAAAAGATAGTTAAATTTGACCGGAATGTTTGGCAAAAAAAGCGCCCGTTATTTGAGACACTTGTCTTATTTTTACCATTAACTTTTGTAACAGTTGGACCGTATAATCAGTGGCAACTTTATTTTCAACATGGAACTAAGATCAAAACAGGAGCGATCTTGGTAGGGATCAATGTGTGCGCTATTTTAGGAGCAATGCTGTTTGATTTCTTGATCAAAATTCGGTTGCAAGCAGAAAAGCTTTTTTTAGCACATGTGTTAGCTCTTTGTATCAGTGTTTGGATAATGGTATGTAGCTCTTATTATTGGGCGCTCATTTTTATGTGGCTCCATGTTGCTTTATGTGCCTCAGCCGAGGTATTGCAGACTAAGTTATTACATGAAAAGATCACCGATGACCTGCGTACGACGTGGGTCTCGGTCAATAATACATTAGAAGCCTTAGTAACTACGCTAGCTTTAGCCCTGAATGGCTTTTTGGCAGATCATTTTGGTTTAGCCATAGCTTGGGGAAGTGGAGCTCTACTTGGATTTTTGATCACATTTGGCTGGTATACTTGGCAAATAAGTCGGCAAAAAAAGTTAAAAGGTCGTGACCAATAGTTTTTATTGCTGTTTACGTTAAAATTGTATTATAATGGTAAGCATAAAATAATTTAGGAGGTTTTTTCTAATGAAAACTAGAGGCGAACTTAAAGCTGAAGCGCGCGAGTTGCTTGCTGGTAACTGGGGAAAAGCTATTTTATTGAACATTATTCCGCTTTTAGGGACAGTTTTTATAGGCCTTATCCTTGGGCTCTTAGTTGCGGTGATCGTATTTTTGTTCAACAGTGGTGCCTTTTCTGGAAACGGATCTACTGTCAATGAGACTGTAAATAGTAGTACAGGTAATGGCGGGGGCTCAATTATCGGTGGGGTGATCGGGGTTTTGATCACAACAGGTATCGCTTATACGACACTTGATTGGTTACGGACTAAGAATAGCGATTTTAGTCCTGTACGTGGTATGTTTTCGATCTTTTCAAAGAAATATTTCGTACCGGTATTAGTTCTTTATATCCTACAAACGATCTTTAAGTTTCTGTGGTCGTTACTCTTTGTGATCCCAGGGTGGATCAAAGCTTACTCATATTCTCAAACATATTATATCTACAAAGATGTAAATAAAGATAATGAAAATAACAGCTTGAACTACCTCGACTACATCACGCTCAGTCGTGAATTGATGAATGGTCACAAGTTTGAGATGTTTGTCTTGCAGTTGAGCTTTATCGGTTGGTGGTTGCTTGTGGCGGTAACAGCAGGTATTGCAGCTATCTGGGTCTACCCATACTACCAAACAACAATGAGTGCATACTACAAGAACTTAGCTGGCGATAAATTCATCAATTATCGCGGTTAAGCCTAAATGAGAAAAATACGCTCGGTGATATTTTATCGGGTGTCTGTCAACTGATATGGATGATCCTTAAAACACTTCCTATAGAAATGTGGGAAGTGTTTTTTACGAAAAAACTAGTATAGAGTTTTCAACCATACTAGAAAGTGTTAAACAGGTGGACATTACTATAATTTAACAAATCCTGAAATATTTAAAGATATTATAGAATAAAGGAATATTGATATGTGTGATCAAATAATAAAAATAGCTTTAGCCCAATTTGATAATGACTTAAACCATATAAATAGAACAATGTCAAAAATTGAAGAAATAGTAAAAAAAGCATCCCAGAAAAAAGTTGATTTCTTGGTCTTTCCAGAGCTATTTTTAACAGGATATGATTTGCCGTACATTATGGAAAAAAATAATATTTTGGAAATTAATGACGAACGTATTTTATCTCTTTGTCAAATGGCTAAAAGAAATGACATTTCTTTTTTAATAGGGTTGCCTCTTAGGATTCAAAATAAAGTTTATATTTCTGCTCTGTATATTAACTGTGAAGGGAATATAGAAGAGATAATTTCAAAAAATTATTTATATGGTATGGAAAGTGAGTTCTTTACGCCAGGGACGGTAGCAAAGTTGATCACCATTAAGGGATTCCGTATAGGCATAGGGATCTGTTTTGATTCTGCCCACTCAGAGCATATAACAGCTTTAAAAGATAGAGGAATAGATATGTTTATAGGGAGTTCTTTATATAGCAGAGGGGAAGGGAAAAAGGAGATGGAACGCAATTTTAGTCAAATAAGTAGTAAGTATGATATTTTATCAGCTGTCGTAAATTACGCTGATAAGACTGGTAAATGGCTCTCTTGTGGTAATTCTTCTTTTTATGATAAAACTGGCCACATATATATGAAACTAGCTGAATGTAAAGAAGGACTATTGATCTCACAAATACAGAAGAATGGAACAGTATGCAAATATGTTTGATTAATATTAGAGGCACCAAACCATATCACAGGTCTGATGCCTCTTTTTATTGGTCTTTAAAGTGTGTCTGAGCGTAAATGAGAATAAATAACAAGGCTAACACAAATGTTTGTAGTAACATGAGACTAGCGATGTTAAATGAGATAAACCCCAAAAAAAGCGGAAAGCAAACTTGCTGGGCCTAGGATGTTTAGTATCAAATTAGTCGCTTCTTTAAAAGTCGTGATATCAGTCAAAGGACTGTTACGGGTGAGCCATAAAAAGAAAGCTCCCCCTAAGATAAAGATCAGATCGGTCACCAACATGATCGTTAAGACAAGTGACATCATCGCGAAGGTGAGCGCGGCTTTATTTTGTTGATACCAACTCTTAGTGAGTTGAGTAGCAATATTTCCCTCATTAGGTGGAAAATGTCTTGGATAAAAGACACGATAAGTCTGACTACCTTCATGTAAGATAAAAGACTGTGGTTGTAAAACGATAGCTACGGCATATTTTTTGGCTTTAGCTGTCGTTTCGTCCAAAGCGATCAATTTATTTTGCTTTTCAAAGATGATCTCTTTTTGAGAAAATGAATAACTACCATTTTTAAATGGAGTTTGGTGTGCTACTTGTTGGAGTTTTTTATCTTGCAAAAGCTCTGTTACTTGAGGTAGATAGTTTTTAAGCTCAACTGTTGTTTGCTTTTGAAAATAAAAGGGGATCGCTAATAGGTTCAAAGCTAATAAGAAAAGCAAGACTAAAAGCATTTGAGCCCAATTTAGCATATGACGCCCAGCAAACATCTTCTTTGGACTTAGTTGAGCATAAAAATAATTGAACGGAAATAATTCACGCATTAGACACACCTCGTTTTAACCTTTGGCACCACCAGCAGTCAAGCCAGTGACAAAGTATTTTTGTAGATAAAAGAACAAAGCACAGATCGGTACTGCGATCAAGATCGCACCAGCAGCAAAGAGTGCGACCTGTTGATCTTTTGGATCTTGGATAAACTGTTGTAAGCCAACAGCAACAGTCAAGTTAGCATCTTCACGTAACAAGTACTTGGCAGTCATGAAATCGCCAAAAGGTCCCATGAAAGCCCATAACGCTTGAACGGCGATCATCGGCTTGACTAAAGGCATCACGATCTTCCAAAAGATAGTGAAGTTGCCTGCACCGTCTAATTTGGCAGATTTTACCAGCAAAGTTATAACGGCTGTAGGTATAACCCGCTAAAGTCACAACGGCTACTTGGATCACCATCGTAAAAAAAGAGATGACTAAGGTATTTAGATACCAACGACCATATAAGGTATCACTGAAGAGTTCTGAAAAATTATTGAGTGTCCAAGGACCTGTGAAATTTAAGGTAAAGGCTTGGACTTCGCTGTCTTTTAATTCATCGGAAACAGTTTCGGGATGGTTGAAGACACGTGAGACAGTCATTTGGGAAACATTGGCTTTCTTAGCTACGTCTTTTAAGGTAGTCATGGATATCGCTACTTTCTCTTAAAAATTTCTAGAGTTTATTCTAAGGCATTGATTTTTATTTTGCAATCGCTTGCGTGAACGAAAATAATTTAACATTATCTAAAAAATTATCTTGCAAGCGGTTGCAAAAAGTCTGATTATTTTATAAGATTAGGTTGTGAGTTTTACAGAAAGGTGGGAAAAGTGTGAGTACAATAAGTGTAGCAGATCGGATCATCTATCAGATCTATCCTAAGAGTTTCAAGGATAGCGATCATGATGGGATCGGGGATCTCAAGGGGATCACGCAAAAGCTTGCGTATCTAAAAGAGTTAGGGATAAATACCATCTGGCTCAACCCGATCTATGTGTCACCCCAAATTGATAACGGTTACGATGTTGCTGATTACTATCAGATCGATGAAAAACTCGGTACTTTAGCGGATTTTGATGAACTGGTAGCCAAGGCCCATGCTTTAGGTTTAGAGATAATTTTGGATTTTGTGTTGAACCATACTTCAGAGAAGCATCCGTGGTTTCAAGCAGCGTTACACGATAAGGAGAGTGAGTTTCGCAACTGTTATCTCTTTCACAAAGGCAAAGACGGCGGTCCGCCGAATAATTGGGGCTCATTTTTTGGTGGGAGTGTCTGGCAACAAGATCCGCTAGATGCGGATAATTATTATTTTCATCTTTTTGCAAAGGAAATGCCCGATCTAAACTGGGCAGAGCCAAAAGTTCGAGTCGAGATGTTAAAGATCGCTAAGTTTTGGCTCGATCATGGGGTCGATGGCTTCAGATTGGATGCATTTATCCATATTGCCAAGGCAGATTTTGAACAAGATATGTTGACTTCATCAGATAAACCGCAGATCGCTGAGATGTTTTATGCCAACTTACCGCAAGTGAGGACCTATTTGCAAGAGTTTATCAGCCAATTGCGGCAGTTAAAGCCCGATATCTTTATCTTAGGTGAAGCAGCCAGTGCTGATATCGATCTAGCAGTAGATTATACGACCCCAGCAGATAAGAGTTGTGATACAGTCGTGACTTTTCGCTATTTTGCCGAAGATAAAAGCCAAGTAGAACCTGATCTGCCTCAGATCGGACAGCCTGTGAAGTTAGATATTCCCAGCTTCAAATATAACATGCTCGAATGGCAAAAGCGGCTTGAAGGTGTGAGTTATCCGACACTATATTGGAGCAATCACGATATGCCACGGATCTTGAGTCGCTTTGCTCCGCCAAAAGAACACAGTGCCTGTGCGAAGATGTTAGCGACTTTGATGTATTTACAGCGGGGGATCCCGTGTATCTACTATGGTGAAGAGCTGGGCTTAATGTCTCAAACTTTGCCGACTTTAAAAGCTTTTGAGGATCCGCAGATCATCGATTTTGCTAATAAGGCACGTGCTAAGGGTTGGAGTGAGAACGAGATCTTAGAAAGTGCTAGTCAAGCACATAAGATGGCAGCGCGGTTACCGATGCCGTTTGATGAAACAGCTTATCAAGGCTTTTCCACAGTTGAGCCGTGGAAGTATTCAAAAGTCTTGCAAAAGACCAATATAGCAAAACAAGAAAGCGACCAGAAGAGCCCGTTGAATTATTATCGCCAACTTTTACGCTTAAAGCACCAAGAGTTATTTATAAAGGGGCGGTTTATCTTAGAAAATACCAGTTCTAAGCTATATGTTTACCGTCGGATATCAAAGAACAAGCAAGCGTTAGTCATCTGTAATCTAAGTGCAGACGAACAGAGCTATCCTTGTGGTGATCTTACCAAAGTTTTATTGGGACAAAATGCTAAAGTTTTAGGGCAAAAAGTCCAGCTGGCTTCGTATGGGGCGATAGTTTTAGAGAGATAAAGAAAAGAGGAATATAATGGATATTGCAGCAGTTTATCACCGGCCTGATAGTGAAATGGCGTACTTAAGAGAAAATGGGGCTTTTGAGATCCGCTTAAAAGTCAAACATGACGATGTATCTAAAGTAGAGTTGTTGTACGGCGACCCTTACGGTACTAAAGTCAACGAAAAAGATGAAGGAACTTGGGAATATGAGACGATCGACATGGATAGAAGTTTTATCACTAAGCTCCATGACTATTATCTAGCACAAGTCACTTTGCCGTTGCATCGTTTGCAATATGCTTTTTTGATCACGGATCAAAAAGGGACAAAGTGGCTCTATGATGATCGAAAGCTAGTCTTAGCGACTAAAGAAAGTATCGCGGAGTTGACTTGTTTTCGGATGCCGTATCTTCACGAGATCGATCGGATCGATCCACCTGAATGGGTCAAAGAAACTGTCTGGTATCAGATCTTTCCGGAAAGATTCGCTAACGGAGATAAGTCCAACGATCCAAAAGGGACTTTACCTTGGGGAAGTAGCGAGCCTTCACGCGACAATTTCTTTGGGGGCGATCTAAAAGGGATCATCGATCATTTAGACTACTTAAAAGATCTAGGGATCACGGGATTGTATCTTTGTCCGATCTTTACAGCGCATTCTAACCATAAATATGACACGATCGATTACTTTACGATCGATCCTCATTTTGGAGATAAAAAGACGTTTAAACGTTTAGTCGATGAAGCACATAAACGTGGGATGAAAGTCATGTTGGATGCTGTTTTTAACCATTTGGGTGATTTTTCGATGCAGTGGCAAGATGTGATCGAACATGGGCAAGAGTCCCGTTTTGCATCGTGGTTTCATATCAATGAGTTTCCAGTCAGCTATACTAAGACGGATAATGATGAATTTGCGCGTGATCTGACTTATGAAGTCTTTGCAAACACACCGCACATGCCGAAACTGAATACGGCTTCGCGTGAAGTACAAAATTATCTGCATGAGATCGCAGCATATTGGATCAAACAATTCAATATTGATGCTTGGCGTCTAGATGTGGCAAATGAGATCGATCATCACTTTTGGCGACATTTTTACTCTTTGACACACTATTTAAAACGCGATTTTTATGTTTTAGGTGAAGTTTGGCATAATGCGCAAAGTTGGGTCAACCAACATGAATTTGACGGTGCGATGAATTATCCATTTACAGAAACTTTAAATGATGGAATAGTAGCTAAAAAGATCAGTCTTAGTGAGATGGTCTCGCGTTTGAACGAACAATTGATGCTCTATCGTATGCCGACAAATCAAGTGATGTTAAATTCGATGGATACGCATGATACAGCTCGGTTGTTGACGCTTTGCCAAGGTGATAAGGATCTGATGCGCCTGACGCTAACGCTGATGTTTTTACAAATTGGTTCGCCATGTATCTATTATGGTACAGAAGTCGGGATGGCTGGAGACAATGATCCAGGATGTCGGGCTTGTATGATCTGGGATAAAGACAAGCAAGATCAAAAGATGCTCGCCTTTACCAAGGAATTGATCAAATTACGCAAAGACTATCATCGAATCTTTAGCTATGGAACTTATACTTGGCAAGTTGATGATGATAACCAAACGTTAAAACTGATCCGAAGTAAAGGAGAGCAACAGATCTGTGCAATCTTTAACTTAGGTGAAAAACCACTAAAAGTAACACAAAAGACACCATTATTAGCACAAAATTTGGTGCAAGATCAGTTAGGTAAGCATGGTTTTGCGATCTTTGGGTGATATTTCTTGTCGAATTTAGAATAAAAGACTAAAATTAAAACGAAAATCAAAAGGGGGTCAAATAAATGACAGTTGAACCAAAATTAGCTCAAGATGTTTGGAAAGATGCTGGTAAGCATGTTCAGTTCACGGTACTTGAGTTAAAGCGTCAAGACCAAAAGCATGAACAAGAAGTGATCGCCGCTTTTGCTGACCGTTACCAAGCTATCTTGCGTTCGTTGCATATTCGAGACAATGAAGGGTGCTTACGAGCAACGTTTGGTTTTAGTAGTGATGCTTGGGATTATTTATTCCCTAATGCACCGAAGCCAAAAGAACTTGTTCCATATCAGACCTTGCGGGGAGATAAGTACGAGATGCCAGCAACTAAAGGGGATCTTTTCTTCCACATTCGGGCTAACGATGAAGCAGTCGTTTACGAAGCAATGTCACAATTTATGCTCTTTTTACGTGATATCACTAATGTTGTTGATGAAACAAAGGGGTTTCGTTACTTTGAAGGTCGGGCGATCGTAGGCTTTATCGATGGGACAGAAGCACCTGAGATGGAGTTAGCTTCTCAATACGCTTTAGTCGGTGATGAAGATCCAGAATTTGTCAATGGATCTTATGCGTTTGCGCAAAAGTGGTTGCATAACATGGATTTTTGGAACAAGCTCAAGACTGAAGATCAAGAAAAGGCGATCGGGCGTCAAAAGTTCAGTGATCTCGAACTTGATGACGATGAGAAATTCAAAAATGCGCATAATGTTGTCTCTAAAGTTGAGCTCAATGGTGAAGAACAAAAGATCATCCGGATGAATGTCCCTTATTCTGATCCAGCTTCCGGTAAGACGGGAACGTATTTTATGGGATATTCACGTTATTGGCAAGTGACTAAATTGATGTTACTGTCAATGCTCAAGGGACATGATTTCTTGTTGTCCTTTTCTGATATTTTATCAGGACAACTGTTCTTTATCCCATCAAAGACGGTTTTAGATGAGATCGCTGATGGTGAATTTACCAAATGATCTAGTTCAAGCAGTTGAGGTTTTCTTGACTGCTTTTTTTGTGCTGTCTGGGCTATAATAGAGTTAAATACTTTAGTTAAAAGGAAGGTTTGTATGGAAAGATCAGCTATCTATCACCGCCCAGCAAGCGAGATGGCGTACATGGCGGATAAACAAAACTATCGGTTACAATTAAAGACCAAGCATCGCGATATTACACGGGTGCGGGTGATCTTTGGGGCACCCCAGATGCTGGTCAAAGATTCAGGTCAAACAGATACTTGGGAATATGTAACTAAAGAAATGGATAAGCGTTTGCAAAATGGAATCTATGACGTCTGGGACGTTAAACTGCCGATCCCAGCAACACGTAAGCTAAAATATGCATTTCATTTACTCGATCGAAAAGGCAATGAGCTTTTATATGACGCTAATTTGATGCAACTCTATACTCCAAAAGCTGTTCAAGAGATGACGGGCTTTTTGACGCCGTACTTAGTATTGGATGAGACCACGACAACACCAGAATGGACGAAAAAGATGATCTGGTATCGGTTGATGCCAGATCGCTTTGCCAATGGTGATCAAAAAAAAGATCCTAAAGACACACTTGAATGGGGGCAAGAAGCTGATAAAGCAAAGTTTTTTGGTGGCGACTTGCAGGGGATCATCGATAAGTTAGATCACATCCAAGGGTTGGGCTTTAATGGGATCTACTTAAGTCCAGTATTTGATGCTTATTCCAACCATAAATTCGATACGATCGATTACTATGAGATCGATCCAGCCTTTGGGACCAAAGAGAAGTTTAAAGAATTGATCGAAGCGATCCATCAACGAGGGATGAAGGTCATGTTAGATATCACGTGCGACCATCTAAATGATTTTTCGCTCCAATGGCAAGATGTGCGTAAATACGGGGCTCGGTCGAGTTTTGCCAATTGGTTTTTGATCAAGGAATTTCCAGTACGTTACGTACCTAGTGAATTGCCCGATTATTCTGAACGTTTGACCTATGAGGCTTTGAACAACAATCCACATATGCCAAAAGTCGATCTGGAAAATCCCGAAGTCCAAGCACACTTTGGTAATATTTTGACGTATTGGACACGTAATTTTGATATTGATGGCTGGAGCATTGCAGATTCTAATGAGATACCGGCAGCCTTCAAACGTTACCTACTAGAAACATTGCGTCAAGTTAAGAAAGATATCTATCTTTTAGGAAATACGATCGCTAAAAAAGCTGAACATGATGATGTTTTTGCGGGGAATAATTCGATCGATGTGCGTGAACTAGTTGAGGGAACTTTTATCACTGAAAATATTCCACCGACTGAATTAGCCTATGCGCTAAATGAGCATCAATTACGGGCTGATCCAAGTACGCTTTCAGCTTCGCTTTTGGCAGCGGATAGTCCACAAACACAGCGGATCTTAGCCAAGTGTGAGGGAAATGTCCAATTGTTGCGTGCAGTTTTGGCATTTATGTTCATGCAACCAGAATCGCCAAGTATTCTATATGGTACTGAAAAAGGTATCAAAGCGGGAACTGAAGCTGCTTTACAGCCATGTATGGATTGGAAAGATGATCAAGCAAGCGATGAAATGCAACGCTTTTTGAAAACTTTATTAGCGATGCGGATCCGTTACAACAATGTATTGTGTGAAGGCTCATTTGAATGGGGCCAATGTAGCAATCAGTATTCTTATTTGAGTTTTAGCCGTCGCTTAGGTGATAAACGCCTGTTTGCGCTCTTTAATTTAGGATATGGTAGTATCAAGATCGTTTTGCCTAAAGATCGTAAGCTACTACTAGGACAAAATTTAGTTGAACAAGATAAGCGTTTAGGACAATTTGGCTTTGCGATCGTGGAATTATAGATAGTAAAGAAAGCTCACTGCAGTTGGCAGTGAGCTTTCTTAGTACAAAAAAACCATGGAGCAAAAACTCACATGGTCTAAAAGAATGATCTTTAGTTTACGTGTACAGCAAATGATGGCATGAAGTAAGCCATGTTACCGATCTTAACGCTTTGACCTGGTTCTGGAGCAGCTACGAAACTGTTACCACCTAAGTAGATAGCAACGTGGTAAGTTGAACCTGGTGTACCCCAGAACAATAAGTCACCAACTTGAGCTTGACTCACTGGGATATGAGCACCAGCAGATTCTTGAGCGATCGTGTTACGGCCGATCTGTTTACCAAAGTGTGCGTAAACGTATTGTGTCAAGCCAGAGCAATCAAAACCAGCTGGTGTTGAACCGCCCCAAACGTAAGGTGTACCGATAAATGATTGTGCATAAGCTGCGATCGCACCACCATCAGCTGAAGTTGAAACAACTTGTTGTTGAGGTTGTTGAACTTGAGCAGGTTGTGCTTGTTGTTGCACTTGCTGTGCCGGAGCTTGCGTTTGAGCTGGAGCTTGGCTTTGAACAGGTTGTTGTACTTGTTGTTGAGCTTGAGCAGTAGCTTGTTGTTGAGCAGCTTCTTGTTGAGCTTGAGCAGCAGCTTGCTGTTGTGCGGCTTGTTGAGCAGCAGCCTCTTGTTGAGCTTGAGCGGCAGCTTGTTGTTGAGCAGCAGCTTCTTGTGCAGGATCTTTAGTTGGGTCATTGACAGTCAATGTTTGACCAACGAGCAAAGTAGCCCCTAAATTATTTGCTTGGCGTAAAGAATCCACTGTTACACCGTAAGCTTGAGCGATCGTGTAAAGTGATTCACCAGCTTGAACAGTATGTGTTGTGTGGTTAGCTGAAACAACAAGTTGAGGTTCTTGAGTTTGTTGTTGTGTAGCTTGTTCTGGTTGAACTTCTTGTTGGACAACAGGTTGTTGTGTTTGTGCTGGTGCTTCAGGTTGAGCAACAGGTTGTTGTGTAGCTTGTGCTGTACCGTTGACCTTCAAAACTTTACCTGGATGGATGAGGTAAGCGTCAGCAGATAGACCATTTAATTCACGTAACTTTTCGACTGTTGTGTTGTATTGTTGTGCAAGTGCCCAAAGGGTGTCACCTGCTTTAACAGTTACATCAGATGTGTTTTCTGTGTTGGTTTGCTTGTCGGCCGTGTTTGTTGTGTCAGCTTGAGCAACTTGCGCATCCTTAGCAGGAACTTTCAATGTTTGACCAGTAATGATCAAGTGGGAGTTTTGGTCAATGTTGTTCAAAGTTTCGATCGATTGGATGGAAACACCATATTTTTGTGAAAGATCCCAAACTGTATCGTTTTTAGCAACTTTATGAGTTGTATCCGCATTAGCTGTTGCTGTTGTAGCCAAGAATAATCCGGCTGCTCCGACTGTACCGACTAAAAGTTTTTTTGCTGTATGATTCAAAATTTATATTCACTCCTATATAATTTTCAAATAATTTCTAAAACGACTAACTTCAATTTGACTGATACATTTATTTTAATCCATTTATGTTGCAACCTAATGCAAAAAAGATTACATTTTACCAATTTTTGTAATAAATAACCGCGAAACCTTGAAAATATTGGAAAAATAAATTTATTAAGATTTAGTAAAGGTAAATAAAACGTTATAAATGTTGATATATCAGGGTTTTTATTGAAAAGAGAGCGGAACATTTAAAAAATAATGTTACAAAAATGTTACAAGAAATATAAACTACTACACTGAAGCAAATACTAGTAAAATTAAAGTTGTTTGGATTTAAAAGTGCAAATTGGGCTGGAAATGATGTTACAAAAAAGTTAAATTGATATTAATTAATGTTACTATCAATAATTATTAATGGTTCTAGTAGATGTAGTTTAAATATATCTTTAAAATCATGGTAAATATTGACTTTTGAGGTAAAGTTCAATAAATTTATTATTATCATCAATTATTAATTTTTAAAATTAGAGACAGAAGGAAGGTACGAGTTGTGGAAGTATATAATTTTTCAGCGGGACCGGCAATGATGCCACCCGAAGTGGTAGCTCAGATCCAAGCTGAGTTGGTATCCTATCGTGATAGTGAGATGAGTGTGATGGAGATCAGCCACCGCTCAGCGCTATACGAAGAGATGTTTCAAACTGCTAAAGCCGATCTAAGAGAGCTCTTAGCGGTTCCTAAAGACTACAAGATCTTATTTTTACAAGGGGGAGCATCGACACAATTTACGACGGTACCGTTGAATCTAGCACGGAAAACGAAAAATATTGCTTTTGTCGACACAGGGCACTGGTCGCAAACAGCGATCGCGGATGCTCAACTTGTACCTGAGCGCAAGGTCGAAGTGGTCGCTTCGGGTAAAAGTTCTGCCTATACCCATTTGCCACACGAGATCGCATTGGATAAAGCCTATGATTATGTACACTTGACGATCAATAACACGATCGAAGGGACGATGTATCGTAAATTACCTGAATTACAAGGGCAAACGGTAGTCGGAGATATATCTTCAAATATTTTGGGCTATCAACACGATGTTCAAAAGTATGGTCTTTTGTATGCTAGTGCACAAAAAAATATCGGTCCGGCTGGGCTGACTTTGGTGATCGTTAAAGAATCGCTTTTGGACAAAGAACAAGATCTGCCTTCAATGCTTGATTATGTGAAGTTGATCAAACGTGACTCTAATTTAAATACACCGCCAGTTTTTCCGATCTATGCAGCTGGCCTAGTTTTCCAATGGTTGAAAAAACAAGGTGGCGTAAAGCAGATGCAACAACAAAATGAGGCTAAAACGGCACTTCTGTATGACATGTTGGATAACTCAAAACTCTTTTTGGGGACGGCACATGCGCCTGATCGTTCGTTGACAAATGTTCCTTTTACGACGGGAAGTAAAGAACTTGATGAAAAATTCATCACCCAAGCTGAGGAAAACGGGCTAAAAAATATCCGAGGACATGTTTTGGCTGGTGGGATGCGGGCAAGCATGTACAATGCCTTTCCGTTTGAAGGGGTAAAGGCTCTAGTTGATTTTATGAAAGCATTCGAGCAAAAAGAACGCCGGATCTATGCGGCCACGATGAAATAAACATGGTATAATATAGTTCCTTGGCAGGGGCGCTTTGGCGGTCACGTCAAAGGCTTGGTGTCACGCATTTGTGTGGCACTTTTTTTATTTGTATGCTAGGCTGTGGGTAAGGATAGGTGAACGATATGCAAGATACGATCTTTGAAGCGATAAAAAACGATCACGCAAATAAAAAATATACCGAGGCTGGGATCGACCCATTATATGTAGCACCAAAAGAAGCCAAGATCTTGATCGTGGGACAAGCACCGGGAAAACGGGCGCAGGATACACGGTTGTTTTGGAATGACCCTAGTGGTGATAATTTACGGGCTTGGATGGGAGTTTCCCGTGAAGAATTCTATCAGTCAAAAGATTTTGCGATCTTACCGATGGATTTTTATTTTCCAGGCAAGGGTAAGAGCGGGGATCTACCACCACGAAAAGATTTTGCTAAAAAATGGCATCCGTTGTTATTAAAACAGATGCCTGAACTAGAATTGACGTTACTTGTAGGAAGTTATGCAACTAAGTATTATCTCCAGCTTAAAAGCAGTGCGAAATTAACTGATATCGTACACGACTACCAGACATATCTACCAAGATATTTTCCCTTAGTTCATCCTTCGCCGCGTAACAAGCTTTGGCAAAGTAAGAATCCTTGGTTTGCCAAAGAGGTATTGCCTGAGTTGAAAAGACAGGTCCATTTGATCATTGATTAAAGTACAAGTCACATCATGTTTGATGTGGCTTTTTGTCGTAAAAAAATAACCGACCAAGCTCACACTTGATCGGTGGAATAACTAAATTAGTGCATTAAGCGACTGTCTAGACGAGAAACAGCGCGTAAGATCAAGAAACTGATCGCAGCCTCGATCGGCCACATGATCAAGTTTTTAGGACCACGAACGCTCAATAGTCCCCAGATCGGTGCTTGGTACATCAGATGGATCCATAGAGTGTTGAAGAAGATATTGGACACGAAGATCTGAACGAATTGGTAGACTGCAAGGCGTTGCCAAGTGATCTTTTGTTGGTAGAGAAAAGCGCCTGCGATCAGACCAGTGATAAAAGCACTGAAAGTGAATCCGATAAAAAAGGTGCTTCCAGTTGAAAACAACGTATTTTTGATCAGATCACCTAAGACTAAGGCAACACCACCAAGCCAAGGCCCTAAGAAATAACCGATCAAAGTCGTTCCCATAAAACCAAGACCAAACTTGACTAAGTTGTCTGAACCAAAAGAGATCTTGCCTAAAACAGTCTGTAAAGCGATCAGCATTGCAGCTAAAGTGACTGTTTTGGTCGTGAGTTTTGGACTTCTCCAAGATAAATTCGTCATAAAAAAACATCTCCCTAAAAATAAATTGGGGGGAGACAAGCACCAGTAATGGTTAGATCATTGGTGAATGCGGAAGATACACGCGGCTAAAATGACGGTTCAGCCTTCTGCTTACGTTCACATTCCGTTCCGTAAGCCCGTAACGCATAAATTCCTACCCCTACAAGCGTTGATTTTAGCATTTATTACTAAAAAAAGCTACTAGTAAAACACGAATAATAAAAGTTTTTTTACAAAAAATATGCTTTAAAAGGTGAATGGTTGGTGTGATGGAAAAGTATTTTGTAGAATTAAAGAGAGCTGGAAAAATGGAGGTGAGATGATGGATCTGTTAACACGTATCGATCAACATTATCATGAAGTAACAGGACAAGAACGCCAAATGGTCACAGATTTGCGACAAGTTGAGCTTACTTGGGATAGTTTGACTAGCGATGAGTTAGCTAAAAAATTATATGTTTCACGGGCAAGTATTTTCCGAACGTTAAAGAAGTTAGAGATCGAGAGCTTTGCTGAATTAAAGTATTTGGTCCAACAAGAGAAACAAAGCGTGTTGAACCTTGAGCAAGGAAAAAAATACACAGATATTGATCATTTGGAACATATGAAAGTCTGTAAGGCTCTATATGAGTCAGTAGATATGGGAAAATTGAGAGACCTCTAATTACAAAGGAGCTTTTTTACTATGGAAAATAAAGAATTGATCGTCAAAAATGCACGTGAATATGTATATGATGCTTTGAATAATGAAGGTAGTGGTCATGATTGGTGGCACGTTTTTCGTGT
>NZ_CAQLEL010000047.1:0-6588 GCF_948826705.1 uncultured Ligilactobacillus sp. | reverse complement strand
GAAATGGCGATCGTGATCTTTATCATCAGTTTGTTGATCTTGATCATCATTCCTAACGTCGCTAAACAACGTTCCAATGCTGAAAAGGTCAATACTCAAGCCTTGCAAGCTGAATTAGATACACAAGCTCAACTATATGCCGATGAAAAAGGAACTGAGATGGAAAATGTTGCTCCAACGGATCTTGAAAAAGATGGATATTTGACAGCTAAACAAGTAGCTGCCATCGAAAAACATCATCTTAAAGTTGAAAAGAAAGATCAATGATTATGAAAGTTCATGGCTTTACGCTTGTTGAAGTGACTTTGACCCTTTTTATTGCAACTTGTATATTTTTATTTGGGATCGGTCTAGGAACACATACATTAGCTAGTTTACAAGAAAAGTTGTTCTTTAATGAATTGCGTCAAACTTGGTTTGCAACGATCTATCAAGGGGAGCAACAAAAACAATATACTTGGATCCAGTTTGAGAAAAAACAGGTCAAGTTTAGTGTCGGACAAAAGACATTAAAAATTCTGGTATATCCAAGATCATTGACGCCGACAACTGATCATCAGGAGTTATCAGTGAGTGGTCTAGGATCGCTTAGTCCTACGACGGAAACGTTTACTTCAACTTTAGGTAAAGAGTATCAAGTGCATTTTCAATTAGGGTATGGCACACAATATCGTGTTGAAGAATATGCTAAAAGGTAGGTGATAGTGTGCGTGTACAGGCTTTTTTGTTGGCGGATGCACTGAGCAGGATGAGTGTATTATTAGTCGTTAGTACGTTATTGTACTTGACAGATCTACGGTTGCATCAAGCGACAACACAAGCTTATCTACAAGTTCAAGTAGCGCAAAAGTTACTAGTGCAGAGCCGATCACAAACGACAAAAGCTAAAGGAGGAAAAATTGAAGTTCAGATCACAGATCGAGCCGGACATCAAATTACACTTGAATTGCGCAAAGATTAAGGGCTTTACTTTGATCGAGGCCACAGTTGCGCTAGTAGTGACAGCTTTGGGTCTAGCGCTGTTAGCGGGGATCGGCTCAGATATGCAAAAACAAGTGGTGGCTAAACAGGAGACTGATCAATTTGAGTGGGAACGTTTTGTAAGTTTGCTACAAAATGAGCGCCAACATTTCGCCTTAGTAAAAAGACCAGGTGAAAATGTGGAAAATATCTATTTATATAGTCGAAAAGCTAAAAAAGATTATATCGTTCATTATGCAAGTGAACGTGACAAAGTGATCATGGAGACCGCATCTGGTGGTTATATGCCGTTATTGTATCGAGTATCTAGTTTTAGTGCAGTTAAACAAGGTGAAACGATAAAAATAACCGCCCAGATCGATCAAAGAGTTTATCAGGCGACCTTGAGCTTACCGTTACAGAAAGAAAGTGGACTATGAAATTGAAAGGAACACTGCTGAGTTCAGCGCTATTGATGCTAGTTTTGGTGACAGCTGTTTTTTACGCGCAATTGTTAGGACACCAGCTTCAGCAGGCAACATATCAACGACAAAGTATGTATTATCGTGCCCGTGCCTTAGCTGTGTTGGCCCAAAAACTTGACTTAAAACCTGGACAAAAAGCAAGTTCAGCTCAAGGGCAAGTAGAGATGTTAAAAGATCAAGTCAAAGTGTTTCTTCCAAATGGCCAAAAATATACCCTTGATCAGATCAACTAGCTAGCACGACTTGAAATTCTAGTAAGATGTGCGATAATAAGACGTTAGTAAAAAAGTTGATTAGGGTGTGAAAAATGGCATTAGCAAAAGTGGAAGAAAAATTTCAATTATTGAATGAAGCGATCGAGCTCTTGCAAGAAAATGTAGGATGTTCAACGTTAGATGCTTTAATAGAAACGTTTGAAAATTTGTTAGATAATGGTCGAGTCCATGTTGAAGACGGGACACCAGATGAAGCAACAGTCGCTAAACTAAAAGATTTCTATCAAAAGATCGATTTAGCTTCTTTATCTAAAGAAGAACGGCGCTTAGTATTGCAATTGTGCCTTTTACAAGCTTATAAGCGTGAAAAAGTTCAAGCAAATCACCAAATGACACCAGATACGATCGGATTTTTATTGGCATATCTGATCGAAAAAGTTGGGAAATATACAGCTGGCCTAAAGCTATTGGATCTGACGGTCGGGACAGGAAATTTGTTATCAGCGATCTTGAGCACCTTAGAGAAAAATGGCTGGAAAGAGCTTGATGTCTATGGGGTCGACAACGATGATACGATGTTAGCTTTAGCCAATATCTCTGCTGAATTGATGCAAAGTAAAACGCAATTGGTCCATCAAGATGCATTGGCTGAGTTACAAGTACCACTAGCTGATATTGTCGTAGCTGATCTGCCGATCGGCTACTATCCTCTTGATAGTCGGGTAAAAGAGTATCAGACAGCATTTGCCGAAGGGCATTCTTACGTACATTATCTGCTGATCGAACAAGCACTTGAGCAATTAGTAGATGGCGGTTGGGGTGTCTTTGTCGTTCCACGTGGGATGTTTGAAGCCCCTGAGGCCAAACAATTACTGCAAGTGATCCAAGAAAAAGGCTATTTACAAGGTCTGCTCAATTTACCACAGCAACTATTTATCAATGAGAATTCGCAAAAATCGATCTTGCTCTTACAAAAGAAAGGAGCACATGCTAAGCAAGCTGAACCTATCTTATTGGGAGAATTTCCACTGATGAAAAATCAAATGGAGTTTGTCAAATTCATGCAAGAGATCGATAACTGGCAAGTTCAAAACTTTGCTTAAAAAACAAAGAGCTACTTTTCCAAAATGGTAGTAGCTCTTTATTTTTGTGTATGATTGAATTTTGTTCATCTAAAAATGAAATAGTTGAATTTTACTTAACTAAAAGATTAAGCTAAACTTAATTATATGAAATATTAAAGGAGTTTTTTGATGGAAAATGAAGAGCAATATGCCCGTGGCTTAAAGAGTCGGCATGTCCAGTTGATCGCATTAGGTGGAACGATCGGGACCGGGCTATTTTTAGGTTCAGGAAAATCGATCCAGTTAGCAGGACCTTCGATCGTCTTAGCATATCTTATAACAGGTGCGATCTGCTTCTTGTTGATGCGTGCGATGGGGGAATTGCTACTTTCGGACTTAAAGAGCCATTCGTTTATTGATTTTATCGAGCGCTATTTAGGCAAAGATATTGGCTTTATCACCGGTTGGACATATTGGGTCTGTTGGATAACGATCGCGATGGCTGATGTGACGGCAAGTGGGATGTACATCCACTATTGGTTCCCACATATTCCTGAGTGGATCCCTGGTTTCATCATTTTAGCGATATTGCTAGCTTTGAATTTGATCACTGTTGCTTTGTTTGGCGAGACTGAATTTTGGTTTGCTTTGATCAAAGTCATTGCGATCGTTGCATTGATCGTGATCGGGATCGTTTTAGTCGTGATCGGTTATGAAACACCTAGTGGACATGCTTCTGTGATGAATTTAGTTGATTATGGTGGTCTTTTCCCTAAAGGCTTAGGTGGATTTTTGATGTCATTTCAAATGGTAACATTTGGGTTTATCGGGATCGAAATGATCGGTGTCACAGCTTCTGAAACTCAAGATCCTAAAACCGTGATCCCTAAGGCGATCAATGAGATCCCACTTCGGATAATTATTTTTTATGTGGGATCATTACTAGCTTTGATGTGTATCTATCCTTGGAGATCGATCACGCCAGATCAAAGTCCATTTGTTCAAGTTTTTGAAAATATTGGTATTCCTGCTGCGGCTGGAATTATTAATTTTGTTGTTTTGACAGCTGCTGCTTCAGCATGTAATAGTTCGATCTTTAACACTGGTCGAATGGTCTTTTCCTTGACATATAAAGAAAAAGGTCGATTTGCTAAAAAGATGAGCAAACTTTCACGGCATCAAGTCCCAGCTAATGCGATCCGCTTTTCGACAGCAGTTATTGCTTTAACGGTCGTAGCCAACTTGGTGATCCCAAACACATCTCTATTTACTTTTATCTCAAGTGTTGCAACGACGTGTTTCCTCTTTATCTGGGGTGCGATCGTGGTCGCTCACTTGAAATATCGTAAAGAGTTGAAAGCTAAGGGGCAAAAAAATGAATCTAATTTCAAGATGCCACTTTATCCAGCTTCAGACTATGCAGTCTTGATCTTTTTAGCTTTTGTCTGTGTGATCATGTGTTTTGAACAAGCAACTTTGATCGCGCTACTGGCTTCGTTAGTTTGGTTTGCAACGCTCTTTATGTTAAATAAGTTGCGTAAAAAACATTTATCTGAAAATTAGTAAGTAGAGTATTCGACAATATGGTCAGTACTTATGAGTAGAGAGGGTCTTACTATGATGTATATTTTTTGCATCGTGGTGAGACCCTTGTTGTATTATCGAACATAGCGTAGATGCATATTTGATACCGTCAGTCTTTTTGAAACCAGATAGTGCGTCACTACTTGGCTTTGGTCTAAGCAGTTACCTTTTATGTGATTTTCAGCTATACTATATTAGAGGTATATCAACCATTATTGTAATTAATAGTATATGTGATTCACACGAAAGACAAATGTGATGTGAATGTGACAAGAAATTTAGGAAAGGAGAGGCTATATTTCTTTCGCAAGCAACATGCTTGACTACATTTTATATAGCAGGAATTTTTTTGAATAGTGAAAAAAAGGAACGCCGAGAAGCGCAGTTAGCCAAGAAAGCTGAGACGATCAAAGCTTTTGCGAGTGAAGTCATTTTACAAAGTCCTACCCAAATGTTGATCGATGGGCGACCATATATTTTAGAGAAGAACTATCGCAATGGGTTTGACGTCGAAAAACTAGAGGAACGTTTTAGCGATATTTTGACCAAGTATGATTACATTGTAGGTGACTGGGGTTATGATCAATTGCGGTTGCGTGGCTTTTATGCTGCAAGTAGCAATAAAGGGACGCCAACGCAAAGTATTGAACGTTTACAGGATTATCTTTACGAATATTGTAATTTTGGCTGTGCTTATTTTATCTTGCGCAATTTAGATGTTCAGACTCCGACGCCATCGCATAATGGCGGTAAGAATAAAAAGACTGGTCATAAGCGTCGGACACAAAATAGAAAAGAAAAATCGCAAAAGGCATATACAGCACAACGTGTATATGATATAAATAAAAAGCAACCTCGATCGAAAAAATATACGACAGATCAGGTCAAAAAACGCAAACGGCGCTTTACGATCCGCCAAAAAAATAAATAAGGGGTAGTTTACCAAAATGAAAAAATATGCAGGTTATATGATCGATCTTGATGGCACGATCTATCGTGGTAAGGAAAAGATCCCAGCTGCGAAACATTTTATCGAAAATTTACAGGCTAAAAATATTCCATTTCTCTTTGTGACTAATAATAGTACACAAGCACCGGAAAAAGTCGTTGCTAATTTAGCAAAGAACTTTGATATTCATGTTACAGTCGATAACATTTTTACTTCAGCTTTAGCGACAGCAGATTATATTGCTGATTTGGATAGTGAAAAAAGAACGGTTTATGTGATCGGCGAATTAGGCTTAAAACAAGCTATTTTAGAGCGGGGGTTTAAATTTGAGGAGACAACACCTGATTATGTAGTTGTAGGTCTAGATTATGATGTAACATATCACAAATTTGAATTAGCAACATTAGCGATCAAGCGTGGGGCTACCTTTATTGGGACAAATGCAGATACGAATCTACCTAACGAGCGCGGATTAGTTCCCGGTGCTGGTTCAGTGATCGCTTTAGTTGAATGTGCAACGCAACAAAAAGCACACTATGTTGGTAAGCCAGAAACGATCATCATGGAAAAAGCTTTGAAGCGCTTAGGTCTAGCCAAAGATCAAGTAGCAATGGTCGGTGACAACTATATGACTGATATTCAAGCTGGGATCAATTTTGGGATCGATACGATCTTAGTTTATACAGGCGTTTCAACAAGGGAACAAGTGGCTACTAAAGCTATCAAACCAACAGTTGAGCTCGATTCTTTAGACCAATGGGAAGTCTAAGCGTTCGATATATAAAAGAGGCTGGGATCCAGTTCTTGTTGTTGTTGTTTTTAGTGACGTTTTGCATAACGCTAACTATCAATTTTCATCCACTTTACTGGTGGTTTATGCACCATTATAAACTGTATCAAGAAGTTGGTCTGACTGAACAAGGACTACAGGAGAACTATTTGTCGTTATTGGCATATCTCAATTATCCGTGGGTCACAGATCTCAAGTTATCTTTACCGATATCTTATAATGGTATGCGGCATTTTGAAGATGTCAAACGGCTATTTTTCTTGAATTACAGTGTTTTAGTACTGACTGCTTGGCCAGCGCTACATTATTTGTATGATCTGACACTAAAAAAACGGCTTTGGATCTTACAAGCAAAGATCTATGGCTTAAGTTTGATCTTAGCTGGGTTTATTTGTTTTATAGTGGTCGATTTTGAAGATTTTTTTATCTTTTTTCATGAGGTGTTATTTAGAAATGATGATTGGATATTTGATCCGAATTTAGATCCGATCATCAATGCTTTGCCAAGTGAGTATTTTTTAGCGTGTTTTGGCATATTTGT
>NZ_CAQLEL010000046.1:0-9374 GCF_948826705.1 uncultured Ligilactobacillus sp. | reverse complement strand
TCCTTTTCACGCAGTTGTTTTAACACATCACTTAAAATAATTGGCTTCTTCAAAACATCCTTATATGTATTAATAGCTTGCAAGTCGGCTTGTTGAACGTTCAATTGAGTCTGAATATCGCTTGATTTTTGATTGACCAAAATATCTACGCTGGATTCATACTTTGGAGTCATAATTACAGTAGATACTATTGTCGATAGAACTAAACCTATCACTCCACAAATTACGATCCCCAAAATATTTTTTTTCATGATCACATTAAATCTTCTTATATCCAATGTGATAGTTCCGTCATTTTGTAAATTTTTATCCATAGCAATTCTCCTATCCAATAAATTTCAAATATACACTACGTATTACATATACAAAGATCATGCTGAAAAATGCTTGCCACCATAATAGATATGTTGCAGTTATAATAAATATTATAGCTAATACAATATCTAATATTTCTAACCGCCATAAACTAACTGATAGTTCTTTTCCCAAGACTATATCTGCTATAATACTTCTAAAAATTACAGATATGACCATCCCTACAACAACTAATTTCATATCATCAAAGACGTATGCCGCTACTATTCCCCATATACCACCAAAAATAATAGTTAAAATATTTATTTTAAGTAGCACAACTTGTTTACTCAACACTTTAAGAAAAGTATTCCCCATAAGGTTCATCTTGCTGTCAAAAAAACAAATGGGTAATAAAATTGATAAGTAATCAATACTTTGGGAATAATTTGGTAACCACAGTAATAATACAAATTTCAACGGTAAATAAATTATATACATTAGTGGTAATAGAAAAAATAATCCTACTGCTATTTTTTTATAGTACCGTTGTAATTTTTTTCCATCTATTCTCCTTAATGCAGGAAATAAAACTATTCCTACTTGTGAAATAAACGTCAAAGCAAAATTTATCAATGTCAACGAAAAAGAGACTTTACCAAAGGCTAACAATCCCCATTTATTGTCTATAATAAATCTACCTACCCCCAAAATTAATGTGGAACAAACATTAGCAACCATTAGACTGATCCCTACTTTTATACTTAAAAGTGCTTCAGTAGCTCCTAAACGCCAATCTATTTTAACTTTTTTAAAGTATTTTTGTATAAAAAAATACAAATAAGCTAATGAGACTAGCAAAGCAATGTTAAATGCTGGAATAAAATAGAACACATTGTATATCCCAGTTAACAAAAGTACTGTTTGAGCACTTAAAAATATTATCCTATGCAAAATGATAGATTTCGACCATACGTTAGACTCACCTGTCGCTTGAAATATATAACTCAAAAAATTATGACATGTATAAATAATGTAATATACAAGTACACTATATATTACCCAACGTCTGCCGTTAGAATCCGAAAAGTATATCAGAAATTGCCCTACTAGCATCGCCAAAATGATCTGATATATGATCCCAAAAACATATTGGCTTTTTATAGCAGTATAGTCTAATTCATCCTTATCTTTTCCACCATACCTAAGATATACACCATCATTTAGACCCAAAGCTAAACAAGGAATATACAGTGTATAGAACATAAATAGCTGCCAATAACTAAAGTCTGTCGTTGATATAAACTTTGGTAATATTAAGTTAGTGCTACAACTAACAAGTAAAGATATCAGTTGAGCTAATATGACATAAATAAAATTCTTTTTTAGTTTTCCGTCCATAATATTGCTACCATATAATTCTATATTTTTTTAAAGTGATATTATATATAACATAAAATACTATTAATATGGTTATAAATCCCATTGATACCATCGTTGTAAAAAATTTATCATCAATTGGATGCAATAGTATTGCTGATGCCATATAACCATATATAATTAGCAAGAACTTCTTATTGTATGCACCTATACTTTTCAATTTGAAATAAAAAGCGTTAAAAAATGTTGCAAAAATTATTTGTAATACTACTACACCATTCATGCCAAAATCAGCGTACCACTCCCTATATGCACTATAAACGTTACCTAAATCGATCCCATTGTACATTCTAAACTCTTTATGAACTAAATACTTAGGAATATCTGGATCAAACTTTCTCAGGCTGTTATACAGAGAGATAAATGTTTCTTTTCCCCAAAGATCAGTATGATGTATTGGATCTCTAATGAACATATCAAAAAGTTTTACAGGTCCACCTGCATATACAGTGATATAATCTATAAAATTTACATTTTTAGATATCGTTCTCCCAACAACTAACCTGATCCCGTAAAATGATACCAGTACTAGTGCAAAAACTAACATTAATTTAAAAACAAATTTTATAGAGCCACTAGCAGTTGAATTTTTTAAATTCCATAAAATTCCAAAATAAATAGCTATAGTTGCAATTAGTTGCAACAAATTCAAACGATTACTGTCGTACAAACTTAGTATGACATATAACAATATGGGTAGAAAGTTCAATAAATCTATTTTCTTTATATTTTTAGACATATAATTATTAACCATAGTAAATGCATATATGTAAGCACTAGCTAATACTATTTTTGCTAATTGTTGTACATATCCAGGCATAGCATCTTCAAACGAGTAACTAGTTTTGCCACGATATTTCTCCATCATATTAGAAAATGAAGTACTCGGTCCCGCAATATCTTTTACATTTTTTATCCATAAATATAAGGTTACGGCACATAACATCACCAATACTATCGTTATAATAGGGTTTATATCTATCCTTCTAATATTTACCTTTGTTATATTATTTTTATCACTGTATAATGTAACTTTACATAACAATCCAATACCTATAAAAATCATTGCTCCCAATAAATATATAATGAAAGTCTCACCGGACAACGCGATTCCCCATTTTAATCTATTCAAAAATGCACATGATAGTGAAAAAAAATACATTGCACAGAAAAGAAATGGTGGGGCCATGACATCGTAATCAAAAAGTACATACGTAACAAAAACCAGTATCAAAAATATTATTAATAGTAGTTCTAACATCTTAATTCCCTATACTTCCTATATGACTTGGATAATCTATATACTCCAGTATATAATATAAATTTTGTTGCACATCTGCCCCAAAAATATTCTTCTTCTAGCAATCTGTATTTTCTAATAAAACTCCGTGCTTTCACCCCTCCAAAAAGTAAACAGTTCTCTAATTCTTTTACTTTTAAATTTTTATCTGCAATATTTCTCAACAAGTATAGCCCACCACCGTAGGAACTTGCTGTTCTATTTATAACTTCTGGAAGTTTGATCGTAAGTTTTTTTAAATTTTTTATCATTCCCCCATTCCCAGGTATTCCTGTAACATTATTTCCATGTCTAGTATATATAACTAATGGACGTTCAATAAATTTTATTTTTGCATAAATGGCTGCGTACCTACTTACATATGTATCATGTGGTATCATATTTTTCACAGTATCCGGCGATTCTATAGCCATTATATCCCACAATCTAGAATTGTGCCCCATGGTCGTTCCCCAAACATATTGTTCCTTAAAAAATATATTGTAGGGTTTTTCGCTAAATTGAACTTTAATATGATTTGACATTCTATCGTTCAATTTTTCGCCTCTAGAGTCTACTAGTTCTAAATCAGAATAACAAAATACAGGAATATTTTTATTTGCATATTCTATTTTTCGCATTTCACATATTTCGAATTCAAGCTTATCCTTGACCCACATATCATCCTGATCACAATAAAAATAATAGGAATATTTTGTTCCACAATTTTTGACATAGTGCATAACGTTAAAATAATTCGCAAAGGCTCCATGATAGTTATTATTCACCAAAATTTTCTTTATCCTATTATCTTTTTGCTTATATTTTTTTAAAATCTCCAATGTTCCATCATTCGAACTATCGTCACTAATGTACATTTCCCAATTACTATAACTTTGTGAAAGAATACTATCCATTTGTCTTTTTATATAGTCAGCACCATTATATGTTGCCATCATAATAACCACTTTTTCATCTATGCTCATTGATCAACCACCTAATTTTTATTATCTCACTTTTAATAATCCTAATTTTCTAGCAAAACTCGTTGCATATCGTTTGAAATAGTTTTGTTTTTCCATATAAAGAACTGGTAATTCTACATAATTAATACTATTACATTCTATCCACACATCCAGCAATAACTCACTGATATAACCAAATACTCTGGCTTCACTCACTGAGTAATTTGAAATATCCAGTCTTCCTTCTACTTTTCCAAGAACATCAAATAACCATTCCGAATAACTATCAAATATCTCCTTTCTAGTGATCATCATATTTAGTAAGTGTGACCTTCTACGATTTAAAACTTCGTCATACTTCTTTAAGTAACTAGGATAATCTGATTTCAAAATATCTCTTGTTATCTTTAATCCTTCAGTATGATGCGCATGTCTATAGTGTCCATATGCAGTTTCAATATAGTAATTGTGGGCTTTGGGTACCACCATATCATATTCACTTAACAATTCTTCTAAAGTCTCTGAATTTAATACATATTTATACCTAGTCGCGATCGGGGTAAAGATCCCACTACTTTGTTTACCAAAAAGCCTTCTGTAATGCACAAGCCCTTTTATATCAGCCTTACTATTTTTCCAAGCCCAATATTGTGCGGTCAATTCGCAATAATTAGGATTCTTCGAAGCAATATTTTCTCCGGTATTATCTCGAATATATCCCGGAAAATCCTCGTTTTTTTGTCCCACTTGTATCGGTATATACATATCGTCTTGTGGCATTGCCACATTTTTATGACTAACGACAAAAATACTTTTTTTCATTTAAATTCTCCTCGTAACATAGCTTTGTAAAAATCAATGTTTTTTCAAACTCAATGTATAAATTCCTGAATATTTATGATATATCTCTTTATATTTTTCAGACATTATTTCCGTGTTATATTCACGTAAAATATCATCTTTAGCTTGTTGTACAATACTTCTTGTATCCATATGTTGCACTTGATCTATTACTGAGATATAATCATCCAAGTTTTCACACAGAAAACCATTTTTCCCATTTATTACATCACGGTTTCCCACTACTGAACTAACTACACATATTTTTTTCATATACATTGCTTCTAATAATGACATTGGTAATCCTTCATAACGAGAAGTCAACAAAAACACATCACTATCTTCCATCATTTTTATTGCAGTTTTTCTATCTAACCAACCCGTTACATGTATATTTTTTGATGTTAATACATTTTTCATATCTCCATCACCGATCCAAACAAATTCATTATTTGGAAATGATCTAGCAATTTTATTAAATAATTTAGGATTTTTTTGATATGCTATCCTTCCTAAAGTGGCAATTCGTAAATTCCCTTCCACAGATTTAGTTGTACCGGTAACAAGCTTATTCAAATTTCTTATATTGATACCATTATTTACATATTCAGCTTTTGAGTTTATTTTCAAAGATGTTTCATACTCACTTTTACTACATGCAATTGTGACACATCTGCTAAGTGAACATAATTTTTCAATTTCTTTATATATAAAGCGTTTTTTAGGGCTGATATTAGGCATAAAGAAACTATATCCATGAGGAGTATAAAATATTGGTGTTTGCTTTCCTAGAAAAGCCACTCTTCCCAATACTCCAGCTTTAGATGAATGAAGATGTATTATGTCAGGTTCAATATTTTTAACGATCTTCTTTAGCTCCAAAATAGCTTTAGTATCTTTTTTCAAATTTATTTCACGTGTAAAATTTTCTACACGAATTAAATTTATTTTGGAATTAAAATAGTTTTCAAAATCGACTGGTGTTTCATTTCTAAGAGAGTATGCAATGTATACATTGTACTCCTTACTCAATTCATTAGCTAAGTCGGCTATATATGTAAACACCCCACCGCCAAAAGCTTCTACAACAAATAATACTTTTTTCACCTAAAATCCACGACCTTACTATGCTATTCAATTACCTTTCACTCATTTTCATAAATTCAGCTAGTGCATCTTGCCACATTGGAAATTCAAAACCGGTTTCTTTAGCTAAGTGCATCACCGAATATGGAGGGCGGAAAGCTGCTGTTGGATATTCATCAGAAGATACCGGTACGACTTCAACATCCTTATCTTTTAAGATCTCTTTAGCAAATTCATACCATGAGCATTGGCCATCATTACTACATTGATAAATCCCATATTCGATGTTGTTATCAACTAGATACGTCAAAAATTCAGCTAAAGTGCGGGTCCATGTTGGACGACCGATCTGATCTGAGACCACGGTCAAACGATCATGATCTTTAGCTAAGTTCAACATTGTATAAACAAAATTATGTCCCCATTTACCATAGACCCATGCAGTACGAACGATGTAATACTTGTCACAGTATTTTTCGATCGCTTCTTCACCGATCAATTTTGTTCGTCCATATTCATTTCTTGGCCCCTTAGGATCATCTGGCATATATTCGCCTTCTGTCCGTAAACCATCAAAAACATAATCGGTGCTGACATAGACCATCAAAGCATCATATTTTTTGCAAGCCTTGGCCATGATCTCTGAACCAACTGCATTGACCAATTCATTGACCTTCTTGCCTTCGCCTTCAGCCTTATCAACAGCCGTGTAAGCCGCACAATGATAAACGACTTCGGGACGATTTTTAGCAAAATATGCTTCAACTTTTTCTTCATCAGTGATATCTAAAGCTTCGACATCCGCTGCATCATAAGCGATCTTGCGTTCATCTAATAAATGTTGTAACTCTTGTCCCAATTGACCGTTACCACCTGTGATCAATATTTTCATCTTTTTATCTCCTAAATTTTAGCTTTCTACTTCTAGTAAAAAAAGTTGATGTAAAAACACCAACCTTCTATTTATCACTATTGATCCAAGGCTGCACGTTCTTTTAGTGGGCGCCACCAGTCTTCGTTGTTTAAATACCAATCAACAGTTTCAACGATACCTGTATCAAAAGTATATTTTGGCTTCCAACCAAGTTTGGTTTCGATCTTTGTTGGGTCGATCGCATAACGACGATCGTGACCCAAACGATCAGCAACATATTCAATTGCATCTTCACCTAAACCAAGTTGTTCAACGATCAAGTGTACGATCTCATTATTTGTCCGTTCATTATGTCCACCGACATTATAAACTTCACCCTTGCGACCCTTATGTAAAACAAGGTCGATTGCTTGGCAGTGATCGTAGACATGAAGCCAATCGCGGATATTTTTACCATCCCCGTAGATCGGTAATTTCTTACCGTCCACCCCATTTGATGTCATCAATGGGATCAATTTTTCTGGGAATTGATATGGTCCGTAGTTATTTGAACAACGTGTGATATTCACATTCAAATCATAAGTTTCATAGTAAGCACGAACTAACAGATCAGCAGAAGCCTTACTTGCTGAATATGGTGAGTTAGGTGCTAGTGGTGTCGTTTCACTAAAGTAGCCTTCTTTGCCCAAAGTACCATAAACTTCATCAGTTGAAACTTGCAGATACTTTTCTAAGCCCATTGTCTTAGCCACATGTAATAAAGCTAACGTACCTTGCACATTTGTTTCTACGAAAACTTCTGGATGCAAGATCGAACGATCAACATGACTTTCAGCGGCAAAGTTCACGATCGTATCGATATCGTGTTCTTTAACTAAATGTTTTACCAATTCCCGATTTATAATATTGCCGTGAACAAAGATATGATTAGGGTTATCCTCTAGATCATCTAAATTATGAATATTACCAGCATAGGTCAATAGATCTAAGTTAACGATCTTATATTCAGGATATTTTTCAAGCATGTAGCGGACAAAGTTACTACCGATAAAGCCGGCACCGCCTGTTACAAGTAAGTTTTTCATCAAGTTAGTCCTTTCTGTAAGTAAAGTTTAGATCAGCATCCTTTAGACGTGGATGATTTTTATCTTTATCCGATAAGATCAGATGTTCGATCGGCATTGGCCAGTCGATCCCTAGATCTGGATCATCAAATGCGATCCCACCATCAGCTTCGGGATTGTAGTAGCCATCAACTTTGTAAGCTACATTCACATTTGGGGTCAAAGTCACAAAACCATGAGCAAAACCCTTTGGTACTAATAATTGGCGGTGGTTGTACTCACTTAAGATAAACCCTTGCCACTGACCATATGTTGGTGAGCCTTTACGAACATCTACGATCACATCATAGATAACACCTGTAACGGCACGCAGTAATTTTGTTTGAGCATAAGGCGCACGTTGATAATGCAATCCTCTTAAGACACCTGGTTCAACCGAAAGTGACTGGTTGTCTTGGGTGAAATCAAAATCGACCCCTGCTTCGACAAATTTTTGCTTTGTATATGTTTCCGTGAAAAAACCACGATGATCACCAAAAACATCGGTCTCAATGATCTTAGCATCTTGTAACTTTGTATCAATAACTTTAACCATGTTTAACTACTCCTACCTACTCTTCATTGGCTAAACGCAATAAATATTGCCCGTAGTCATTTTTCTTCATCGATCGTGCTAATTCTAATAAACGTTCTCTAGTTATCCAGCCTTGGCGATATGCAATTTCTTCCAAACTAGCAACTTTTAAGTTCTGACGCTTTTGGATCGTTGCGATAAAGCTTGAAGCTTCTAACATCGAATCATGCGTTCCAGTATCTAACCAGGCGTATCCTCGTCCCATGAGCTTAACATCCAAGCGACCACGTCTTAAGTACTCTTTATTGACATCCGTGATCTCTAACTCACCACGTTCTGAAGGCTTTAAGTTCTCGGCGATCGAAACAACATCATTATCATAAAAATAAAGACCAGTGATGGCATAATTACTTTTAGATTTTGTCGGTTTTTCTTCGATCGACAAAGCGTGGTGTGCCTTATCGAATTCTACTACCCCAAAACGCTCGGGATCAGTCACGTGGTAGCCAAAGACTGTTGCCCCTTGTTCTTTTTTGGCAGCATCCCTGAGCAATTGGCTCAATCCACTACCGTAGTAGATATTATCACCTAAGATCAAACAGACTGAGTCATCACCAATAAAGTCTTTACCTAAAATAAAAGCTTCGGCCAACCCATTTGGCTGTTCTTGTACCTTATAAGAAAGCCTTATCCCAAAATCAGAACCATTCCCTAAAAGTTTTTCAAATAACGGAGTAAATTCTGGGGTTGAGATCACCAAGATATCCTTGATCCCTGCTAACATCAAAGTTGAAAGTGGATAATAGATCATCGGCTTATCGTATACTGGGATCAGTTGTTTAGAAATACCTCTTGTGATCGGATACAACCGTGTACCACTGCCACCAGCTAAAACTATGCCTTTCATATAAGACTTCCCTTTCCAAAAATTATAGCTAATCGCTTAATTATCCATGCT
>NZ_CAQLEL010000045.1:0-1459 GCF_948826705.1 uncultured Ligilactobacillus sp. | reverse complement strand
TGCTCTTGATCAGCATCTGGGTCTTCATCAAAGTTACCTGCACTTGCTTCTGGTTGGGCACTGACTAATTCGTAACCTGCTTGCGCGTAATCCCACAGCGTATTGGTGTATGCCGAACCTGCCTTACCTGTGATCGTTTGGAGTTGGTCAGTCAATTCTTTGTTGGCTCCATCGTAGACATCGATATAGTGCACCTTGACGGTTTGGTCACCCGCAGTATATGTCACCACTGTCATAAGATCTTTTGAATCATGGGTGATCGTTTGACCACTGATCTCGTTTCGATCTGGTGTGTAGCCTGTGATCGTTGGACTTTGGATCACTTCTGTCGTCTGCGCTGGACTCCATACTGTACTCAAGATCGCACCAGTTACTGTATCGATCGTGTCAGTTGAAGTAAAGACATATTCTTTAACCTGTGCTTCTGTCACCGGTTGACCTTTCTTTGGTCCGTTACCGTAAACATAGGTCACGGTTTGCGTCACTGTCTTTGGTGTACCTGTGACTTCTTTTGTCCCGTGGGCTAAATGGAGCACCACATTTTGATCGACTGCGTCGTTATTATCAAAGTTTGCCGGTAAAGCATCTGCACTCACTAAGATATAGCCTTTATCCAAGTAGCTTTGGATAAGTGCTTGGTAGTCCGTTGAAACTTTATCACCTACGATGCTTTCACTGTCTCCTGTCGCTAAAAGCTCGTCATTGGCTAAAACTTTACCATTGTCGCCATCATCGATCACTGTATAAGTCAAACGCTGTTCATTGGCATCATAGTAAACAGTTACTACGTTATCCTTTGAACTTGGTGTGATCGTCATTTTTTCAACGACTGGCTGATCACTTGTATATCCGCTGACTGTTGGGCTCGTAACTGCACTAAATTCTGCTGTTTCAGGTGCCCAACTTGGTTCGCCGACATTTTCTTTTGTCACTTGATCAACGGTATATGTCGGTACGAACGTGTGACTATTCACACTATCAGCCGATACCATTTGGCCTGCTTTTGGACCTGTACGGTAGACGTAGTTGATCGTTTGACTAACTGTCACTGGTGTACCCACTACTTGTTTTAACGCATGGGTCAAGTAAACGTAGTGCTCTTGATCAGCATCTGGGTCTTCATCAAAGTTACCTGCACTTGCTTCTGGTTGGGCACTGACTAATTCGTAACCTGCTTGCGCGTAATCCCACAGCGTATTGGTGTATGCCGAACCCGCTTTACCTGTGATCGTTTGGAGTTGGTCAGTCAATTCTTTGTTGGCTCCACCGTAGACATCGATATAGTGCACCTTGACGGTTTGATCACCCGCAGTATACGTCACCACTGTGCTGAGATCTTCTGAATCATGGGTGATCGTTTGACCACTGATCTCGTTTCGATCTGGTGTGTAGCCTGTGATCGTTGGACTTTGGATCACTTCTGTCGTCTGCGCTGGACTCCATACTGTACTCAAGATCG
>NZ_CAQLEL010000044.1:0-12769 GCF_948826705.1 uncultured Ligilactobacillus sp. | reverse complement strand
CAAATTATAAAATTGGAATACAAATCCAATTTTCTCTCTTCTATATTTTGTTAACTGATTCTTACTAAAGTTAGTAATAGATTCACCATCAACAACAATATCTCCAACAGATGCAGAATCCATTCCACCCAGAATATTCAAAATAGTAGTTTTCCCAGCACCACTTGCCCCTAAAATTACTACAAACTCACCTCTATCTATAGAAAAATTAACATCGTGTAGAGCATTAATAATAACTTCTCCAACTTTATACTGTTTGGAAACATTTTTAAACTCAACAATCCTATTCACGAAAACCCTCCTTATATAGTTTTTTAGCCTTCCTAGGATTTATTATAATGTCCTTCAATATATCATAATACTCATTGTGATGCAAGCTAGTTATATCATAACATATTAAATCCCTGCTTATATTTACATACGGTTGTATTTTGAAGCAATCTTTGTTATTCATTTTCTTCATTGATGAACAAAAAATATTAAATCCACTATCATTTAAATACTTAAACCTCTCATCATTTTTATCTATTACATTACCTGAAGGATAAACAAATAAGTTTGTATATCCAATTATATTCGATACATACCTATACCAATTATCCATATCATTTTTAACTAAATTAAGTGTTACATCTTTAAAATCTATATTTCCATATGTATTACACGCGAATATCCAACCGTCATTCTTAAGATTATCTGCTATCCTCTTAGCCTCATAAATATCATTTGATAGTTTCTTAATCTTATCAGTACTAATACGTGATCTCTTACTTATATTCCTACCAGTGTTATATCCAAATATAGACTCAGAATCAACAATAGATAATACACCTTTAGCATTATTAAAAGAAAATCCCTCATTCTCTCGAACAAATTTATTTATAATTGTTATGACATTATTATCCTCAGTTATTTCCTCATTCCCATTTTTAACTTTAATCATCTTAACCTGCATATCTTCATCATCAATAATAAGCCTCGAAGAACTATACCCAAAATCATCAACAAATAAAACAAATGGTATCTTACCCTTTGGTATATTCAGTATCTTACGCTTAACTCTAAAGCTCCCTTCCCTATAAACCTGATCATAAAGATCTGCGATATTAATTATCATATAATTATTTTTGTGTAAAACATCTAAGACACCTTTAAATTCATCCATGCTTATAAATGAATCATAAAATTTTTTATTATTACTATCTAGACTATATAACTTTTCATTAGGAATAGGTCTAAAATACATATATTTAACATCTCCATCATAAATGGACTCATCATCTCCATCTCCAGAATACCTAATACTCCGATTTGAAGGAGACGGAAACATAAACTGGATAAATACTTCTCATTTAAATACTAGAATACCTAATACTCCGATTTGAAGGAGACGGAAACCAATACAATCAACTGTTTTAGCCATTACCATACGAATACCTAATACTCCGATTTGAAGGAGACGGAAACGATACTTGAAGAAAATCATTTGTTGGACGACCATAGAATACCTAATACTCCGATTTGAAGGAGACGGAAACACCATTCTTGGATAAGATTGTCTGCCCAAAGTTCGAATACCTAATACTCCGATTTGAAGGAGACGGAAACTTTACCCAAGCAAACACACCGTTACTCCAATCAGAATACCTAATACTCCGATTTGAAGGAGATAAAAAGAATTTCAGTCACTAACTATTGATTGAAAAAATATAAAAAAACAGTAGACAACTAAAAATATGGGTGATATAATAATTCTCCTGCCCTGATAGAAGGATAATCGAATCTAACTATAAGGGGTGATAATTAATGGAAGAAATTATTGAAGCGGTCATTCGTGAAGTCGGTGAAGCTGTTATTGAAGTCATTATTGAAGCAATTGGTTAGCGCAAAAATAGCCTGCTATCCCTAAGTGAGGGATGGCAGGCTATTTCTATAGTTCGATAACGTTGGGAAATGTAAAAGTATTTTCTATAGGTAATCTTTCACCTGATAACAGATTCATTTTTGCGTATTCAGATTCAGTCAGTGAAATAATTCGAACTGTTCCTTGTTTAGGCGCGATCTGTTTGACTTGAGAAATAATATTTTCTTTCTCATTTTGAGTGGTTATGATACGTAAATATATTGAATACTGTAGCATATTGAAGCCTAATTGGATCAATTTTCTTCTGAACCTTCCAGCAATTTTACGTTGTTGCTTTGTTTTATGCGGTAAATCGTACATGATCAGTAATTTTTCCATTGCTTGACACCTTGTAAATTTTCCTGGTTGATTTGGATATTGAGTAGATCTTTAGTTTTTTGAGTTTTCAAAAAGTTACTAAAAGAGTTAACATAATTTTCGATCAGCGCAAGTAAGTCTTCATTTTCATTAACAACTACAAATCCAAGTAGTGAAAATAGATATTCCTTATCATCCCTAGTGAGCTCTTCTGTAAATTGATCTTTTCTGAGCCAAACAAAATAGTCTACAAGTGGTCGAAACGGTTCGATCAAATCATCTGCTAGGTTAAAATTATTTTTTTGTCCGGCGTGAAAGATACCCAATGCAGGCTGTAATCCTAAACAAACAAGTGATTTAGCGATACTACTGCGAACTAATGCATATCCATAATTTAGTGCTGAATTGATAGTGCTATTGTTACGTCGATTAAAATCAGGGCCAAAGAGGGCTTTAAAATATGCTTTTGCTGTCCATGCTTCAAGTGCGGCGATGTTTTCAGTTTTTCTAGCAGAGTAGCGCCGAAGCATTTTAGCTTCTGAAGCTCCAGCAACTTCAAGGATAGTAGCTTGATTAGTGATTTTATTTTTAATTATCTTTTCCCAAATACGTTTTTTTGGTTGACTGGATAGATCTATTTGCGCTTGTATCTTCATCGGCGTTTGATAATATTGGTTGACAGGCATAAGCATAGATGAAGGAAGATGTTTGTTATCACAGATCCAAACATTGATTTTTGCTTTCGCTAAGGCGTTGATCACAGGTATACTAAGTGAACATTTAGTATTTTCGATCATAATAGCTTGAATATTGGAAAAAGGGAATGTATGGATATCATCTTTCGTTTGTATCACGATACTTTGTCCACTCAAGATGATTTTTGAACTTCTAGTTATGTAGATATTAAATTTTGCCAAGGTTTATTCCTCCTAAAATGAGATTTAAATGTAATTTATTCTAGTTTAATCTAAAAACGTAAAAAACACTATTATATAATGTATAGCTATTTTTATGGTTAAGAAAGCGTTTCTTGGTATAATGGTATTATATTAGATATAAAATTTGTATATTGTGAAAAGTGAGTGTGAGATAGATGGATGATAAATCATATAAACTATTTTACCAGTCTCTCTTTTATAATCTGAACTTAGTATCTCCTGAGTTTTCAAAACTTAAGGAAAATCTAGCAGAAAAAGATGAAGCTATTCTTGAGTATGGTCGCTGGCTAGCTAGTTCATTAACGGATAAAAAGGTCAATATGAATACATATGGTTTGGCTGATATATTCAATAATTTTGGAACAGCTCAAACTAGTCGAACGATCATTCAAGATGCTGTAGCTGGTACGAAAGTTCATTTTGAAGATGGACAAGTGGAATTGGATAAATCTGTAAGGGAGAAACTGCTAAGGGAATTATATGAGAAGTTAGATATAACGACAAATGAAGCTAATATAACCCAAGCGCTCAATGCTTTACAAGATCAATGTTCTTTTTTGCCTGCACCAATCAGTGAGAATGAAAGCTTAGATATTTCTTTATATGAATATGTAAAGTTATCGATTGCTTTTAGTCAAACGATCGAGCGATATTTACAGGAAACAGGAACTGAATGTGATGCTGATAAATTAAATGCAGTAGATGCATTACTACTAGTAAGCTTTGATATCTCCGGTATTCAAAGTTTTATCTATAAAATAACAACTAAAGGCGCATATAAACAATTGCGAAGTCGTTCGTTTTATCTAGATATGATCAGTGAGTGGATGGCAGATACCTTGCTTGATAGATGTGGCTTTACGCGAGCGAACTTGATCTATTCAGGTGGTGGACATGCATATTTACTTTTGCCTAATACCTCAGAGATATTAAATCAGATCAAACAAGTTGAAAAAGAATTTAATGAATTTTTCTTAAATCGCTTCGGGATCGATCTTTATGTAGCCTTTGGGGCAGAAGCATTTTCTCCGTCTGATATTAAGCGCGGAAATATTAAAGAGTATCGTCATATTTATCGTAATTTGAGTCGTAAATTAAGTGATAAGAAACTTCGACGTTACTCTGCGGCAGATATTGCAAAATTAAACCGAGCTGGTAAGCGAACGGGTCGTGAATGTCGGGTGTGTCATTCAGTTGATAACTTAACTGATGAAGGCTTATGTCAATTATGTTTGCAACTCGAACATTTTTCAAATAACATCCAAAAAGATGATTATTTTGTGATTGATCAGGAGCCTTTAAATGGCTTAGCTGTATCTGAAGGTCACTATTTGCATAAAATAACTAGAGATGATGTGATCAAGAAAAACTATACAGGTACTTTATATGCTAAAAACCAGTTTGAAGAAAATCATGGTGCAATTAGGATCATGGCGGGTGACTATGCTGCGAGTGATAGAAATGAATTAAGTTTTTATGCTGAGCGCCCAAAGGGATTGCGAAAGATCGCGGCATTGCGTTGTGATGCTGATAATTTGGGCTATGCATTTATGGCTGGCTTTTCTGAGCAGGATGGTGGAGTCTATAACACATTTGCACGTTCAGCAGAATTTTCCCATAATTTGAGTATGTTTTTCAAATATCATATCAATCAATTCGCTAATGGCAAAAAATTGATGGTCATTTATTCAGGTGGAGATGATGTCTTTTTGCTTGGAGCGTGGGATGATGTACTGGCTTTTGCTGTTGAACTACGTGAAAAATTCCGCGAGTGGACGAATGATAAGTTGACACTTTCTTCAGGGATCGCACTGTTTGATGCAACTACTCCGATCAATATTGTTGCCCGAGAAACTGGAGATTTGGAAGATTCAGCCAAAGATAACGATAAAGATAGCATTTGTGTTTTTGATGAGCGTTATACGTATAAGTACGATGAATTTATCAATAATGTATATCGGGGGAAATTGCCGATCATTCGTAATTTCTTTGATACGCAAGATGAACGTGGAAACTCATTTATTTATAAATTACTTGATTTGATCCGTGAACGCCAACGCGGCAACAAGATAACGTTTGCGCGTTTAGTTTATTACTTGGCACGTTTGGAAGATCTTACTGACAGATCAAATGATCCAGAAAGTAAGATGGCCTTTGCTGAGTTTAAGCGCCATATGAAAGATTGGTTTGACAGTGATTCAGAGACTTTAGCAGCTGAATTGGCATTGATCTTATATGTTTATGAAAATAGGAAGGATAGTTGAAGATGAATGTAAATATCACGAAATTTGATGACAGTTCCTATGTAGGTAAGGCCGAAAATGTCATCAAGGAAATGAAACGAGAAAATTTTAAAAAAGGTAGAGATACTTTAACTACAAGTCAATTGCGGAAATTATTGAGCATGACGGGTACACTATATGATCGTGTTCAATTTGAAGGGCTCGAAAAAGTGATGGACCGGATCGCTTATTTACGGATCCAGTTTATTTATCAAGGTGGTCGTAACGCAGCAGTCAAAGAAATGATCGATAAGGCTGAGATCTTGGCGATTTTAGAGAAAGTTCAAAAGAATCAAGAAAAAGCAGATTTTATTCGTTTTTGCCACTACATGGAAGCTTTAGTTGCATACTTTAAATATTACGGTGGTCGTGATCGATAGGAGGAATTTGGAATGGAAAACTATGCAAAGTTAAAATTAACGGGTGAATTGGATTTATTGAGTGGACTTCACATTGGTGGTAGTGATGCTTTTGCGGCTATTGGATCAGTGGATGCTCCAATACTCAAAGATACCTTGACTGGTTTACCATTGATCCCAGGTTCAAGCTTAAAGGGTAAGCTTAGAACTCTGTTGGCTAAAACTTATAACCATAGCGTAAGTTCTAAGCCCGATCATGACGATTCCCGGATCACACGGTTATTTGGTGCGACAACTGGCGGTGGTGAAGATGGTAAGGGGATCATTCGTGGAAGATTATTATTCCGCGATATGGTACTAGCAAATAAAGATGAGCTGGATGCTCTTGGTGTCGATAGCTATACTGAGGTTAAATTTGAAAATACGATCGGGCGAACAGATGGTATGGCAAATCCACGTCAGATCGAACGGGCTATTCGTGGAAGTAAATTTAACTTCGAACTCATTTATGAATTGGATGATAGTGCTGAAGTTCTCGAAGATATGGAAACTATTCGCAATGGCTTAAAACTGCTTGAAACAGATTACTTAGGTGGCAGTGGTAGTCGTGGCTACGGCAAAGTTGCTATCAAAAATTTAAAAGCTGAGGTCGTATTTGGTGATTACGATACTTCTGAGATCAATAATATCTTGGAGGGATGATCATGGCTTTAAAACTCTATAAAATGACTTTTAATACAGCTCATTTTGGCGAGTGGATGCTCAATGAAAGCTATGCTGGGTTTGATGCAAGTCGTTTGTATAGTGCTTTATTTTTAGAAGCACTAAAATTTGGCAAGGAAGAGGAGTTTCTTCAACTTACCAAGGAAAATGACTTTTTATTGAGTGATGCATATCCATATGGCGTTGAGCCCTATTTGCCTAAACCGATCGGATATCCCTTACCAAAGATGCGAAATGACACTGATTTGAAAAAAGTTCGTCAAGAAGCTAAGAAAATCAAAAAAATAAGTTATATTCCGTTGAGCTTATTTGATGATTACGTAAAAGGTGAAGGGGATATCGAAAGGATCTCTAAAGATCAGGCTGGTTTCGCTAAGACGAGTTATTTGGTGAAAAAGGGTGAAGCTCCCTATGAAGTTGGTCTCACTTCATTTAAGAAAAGCTTATATGTCCTAGCAACAAGTTCACCATTATTAGATATGTTGATGCAAAGCTTGCAATACAGTGGTTTGGGAGGCAAGCGGTCAAGTGGCTATGGCAGTTTTGATTTAGATATTGAAGATGTACCAGCTACGATCGCACAAAATATTGTAACTGGTGTAGCTGAAGAAGGTATCTACATGTTATTGACAACAAGCTTGCCAAAAGAAGATGAACTTAACAAGGTGCTTGAACATGGGAAGTATCTATTAAAACGTCATGGTGGATTTGTGTATAGTGAGCAGAGTGCAGAGCCATTGCGTAAACAGGATTTTTATCGCTTTAAATCTGGTTCGACCTTCGAAAAGACTTTCCAAGGTGAACTTAAGGATGTTCGACCAGATGATTTTATCCATCCAGTATGGTGTTATGCCAAAGGAGCTTTTTATAAGCTAACCATTTAAGTATCTATAAGAAAGTTAAACTATGGAATAGGTACTAAAAAGTATGGAGGAAAGGAGAATATAATCTTTCTTTGATATAGTGTTAGGCTATATTATTCATTAGTTATATGTTTCAACTTGATGGAATATAAAAAATATGAGTTAAATCTGATAACTTTAGCTCCAGTGCATATTGGTTCAGGTGAGGTCAGGTCATCAAAAGAGTTCATCTATGAAAAAGGAGCATATTATTTTCCTGAAATGGGTAAGGTGTATTTAGCATTGAATCGTAAGAATCCCTTACTTGCTAAAGCTTTTGAAGACTATCTTTATTACACACCGCAAAATAAGCGAAAGGGTAAAAGACTTGTCGAATTTTTTAGAGAAAAACAGATCCGTGATAGAGATTTTGGAGGCTTTAAGATCCAAGAAACTGGCGAAGAGGTCTACGGTAATAATAAGGGAAATGGACGTTTGAACGAGGTGCATTTATTTATGCGTGATGCACAGCAAAGACCATATATCCCTGGAAGTTCGCTCAAGGGTGCTTTAAGATCTATCTTTGAAAGTGAATATTTTAAATCTTCAAGAATTCCGTGGGGCGCTAAAAAGGGCGAGCCATTCAATGATATATTTAATAATATCAGAGTTGAAGATAGCGTGCCGATTCCTGAAAAATCATTGGCGATAGTGCGAAAGATCGATTATTCGTTGGGGAAAAATATAGCTAATGGTTTACCGATCTATCGAGAAGCTTTACGTCCACGAATGTCCATAAAATTCCATATTACTGCAGTTGATAGTGGGATAAAATTAATGGATGAATTAATAAAATTATCGCAAAAAAGATATGAACGCTATACCGATTTTTATTTGAAGGATTGTCCACCTAAGTATGTCCAAAATAATTTTCCAGGATATGGTTCTTTATATCTAGGGGCAGGTAGTGGATTATGGACAAAGTTCAATCTTAGCGATCAAAAAAGTGTTAGGGAAATCATTGAGGAAAAACAAAATATTCGAAATCCTAAGATGAAAATGAAGGGTAAAGGTGCCTTTAAATTAACTCGATATCCGGCTAAAAGTGTTAAGCTAGGCAAAAAATCAGTACCATTGATAAAGAACCAAGAAAATTACTATGAGATGGGGAAATGTAATTTTTCCATCAAAGTAATTGAGTAAAAAATACACTGATTGCTATGAGGTGTTTCCTCTTGCAATCAGTGTATTTTTTATTAGTTATCAAGTTTTATCTTGATGTGATCATTTAATTGTTTATAGTCTTCAAATGGTTCCTCAGGAATATCAGAGTAAATTAGACGACAAAGGCTTTTAAGAACTGCAAAAATACTTTTAGGGGAAATATCCTTATTGAAGACGGTATTCTTGTATATTAAAGCATTTCCTGTTAGAGCTTCTCCAGATTCTCCAGTTTCTTGTTTATATTTTTGAAGAGTATGTTTAGCCTTTTGAGTTATTGTAGCTGATGACAAAGCGACGATTTCATGTGCCACAATATTACGCGAGCTATCTTCAATCAATCGTAAAAATGTAAGCAGTCGTAGGATCCTGTTTCTTTCAGATGTTGAAAGAGGACTTTTGAAGAAGCTGTCGGCAGTATAGAACAAGAATGGATACGCTGCGTTAGTCAAACTCAATTTTTTAGTTGTGATTCCCATATTTTCCTTGGTTTTCTTGCGAAAGGCTTCTAGTTTATCTTTTTCTTTAAAGGAAATATTTTCAGGAATCTTAAAACATCCAAAGCCACCATCTTTTTTATAGAACTCTTCGTTTGCTAAGTAAGGATAAGTTAATTTTAAAGCATCGGCGAATAGAACGCTTAAAGCAGGTGATAAACCACGAATGAAATTTAAATAGTCATTGTTATAAGCCAAGGCGCTCAAATTTAACAAATATTCGTAGAGATCACGTGAAATTTTAGGAGAATTAAGTGTTGTTTTAGTTGTTGTAAATTTTAGACTCAATAACTTTTTATCTACCAAATTTGCTTGCTTACTCTGAATGAATTTATTTAAATCAAGATTACGTCTATCTTTACCGTACATTAACAGTGCAATCACTTCGGAATTGACGGAATTTCTGATCGATTGTGCTAATTTTAAGGCAGCATTGTAATCAAATGTATCGATAAATTTGATAATTTCGCGTCTAGTAAGATAAGACGAAACATTTGGTGTTTGGGAAATATAAGCTCGTTTCCCAGATACATCAGTTTTATCATCGTTTTGGTCGTAAAGTTCTTGTGCTGTTTCCGTAGGGATCTTTACTTGATGATGACTATTTGGACTATTTACTTGCATCGCAGATAGTTTCTTAAGATTTTGGAATTGACCAATATTTAAGGAAGATGCTAGTAGAAACAGTGTTGATTTCATTGCGGGTGTTCCTGAAGAAATATTTAAGTACAATTCTATTTCATCTGAGGAATTTTCTTGAACTATTTCAGTGATAAGGGTGTTAAATTCATGATAGTAGTTATCAAAAAGTTGCGGATTTTCATTTTCGAGCTTACCAGTCTTGAAAAATTGATATTCAAAATTAATACCAGAGTCGTTGAGTAATTTAAGGTAATCAGCAACAATATTAGTTTTTCTTTCCCGAACCTTCATATCGTAACTAAGATAGAGATATACTTTGTCGGGTTTTAGTTGTTTGATTGCTTGAACGATCGAACCATCACTATTTTTAAAAGTAGGGTCGGTGGTACCAACTGGAGTAAAGAGTATTTTTTTATGAGTCAAAGTAATTTCCCCCTATATCAATGTTATTATCTTAATTTTACATTAAAGTGAAAAATATCGAAATAAAAAACAGCTTTGCTTAACGATAAAGATACTGCAAGTTATCTTTTGTTTAGCAAAGCTGTTTTTATGCGCAATATATCATTTAAAAATGTTGGGGTAGCGAGAAAGTACAGATTATGTGTATTTTTGAAACTTATTTTTATCTCCTAAAAGTCGGAGTATTAAGTATTTTATGATTATATTGAATTTTCTAAGATCCATTATGGTTTCCGTCTCCTAAAAGTCGGAGTATTAAGTATTTCTTAGTTTTTGAATCCTAGTTATATCAAGGGATACAGCGATTTTATAGTGCTAAAAACTTAACAAATATTGTCTTGGAGCTTCAAATTTTGTTAAGTTTTTAACAAAAATCCATAGGTGCTACAAGTAACCTGAGTAAATTATAACATAGAAGCTATAATCATAACTAATAAATTGTGTAGGTCGTGCAAATACTCAATGGCAATAATGATAGTCCGAGTGTCTAAAGATTTTTTATCACTTTCTGTGCAGTTTTCTGTTTATTATGTAGCGTTAAATATGTTACTATAATGAATTGATTAGAAAGAAAGGAAAAACATTTTAGCTATGTGGGGTAGAAAAAATATTATCTTGCTAGCCTCAGGGATCTTGATCGTGGTCTGTGTGCTGATAACTTTTCTCAGCAATGCAGGTGAAAAAAAGACCACGTTGACTTTCCAAGATGGCAGCACATATACAGGTACGACAAATGAGGGTAAACCCGTCAAAGGTACGCTCAAGTTCAAAAACGGTGATGTTTACACCGGTGGCTTCAAAGACGGGCATTTCGAAGGCCGGGGCACTTTCAAGTCACATAACGGCTGGACCTTTACGGGGATCTTCCATAAGGGTGTCGCAAATGGCGCGGGTAAATTGCAGGATAAAGACCACGTCATACAAGCCGGTAACTATGTCAAAGGAGAGTACAAAGACAAATGAGGATCAAATGGTTTAGTTTGATCCGGATCACGGGTCTGATCTGTGTGCTCTTATATCACTTCTTTCAAATGCGCTATACCGGTGGTTTTATCGGGGTCGATATCTTCTTTACGTTCTCAGGCTATCTGATCACCGCTTTGATCATCGATGAGTTCAGTCGCTCGCAAAAATTTAGGTTGCGTGACTTCTATTATCGGCGAGTGATGCGGATTTTGCCACCCCTGGTCTTGATGATCTGTATCGTTTTACCGTTCACTTTATTGGTCGGTAAAGATTACATCACTGATCTGACATGCCAGATCACATCAGCGGTCGGGTTTGTGACCAACATCTTTGAGATCAACACGGGTGGAACGTACGAATCGCGCTTTATTCCGCATTTGTTCGTCCACACGTGGTCATTAGCGATCGAAGTTCAATTCTACTTGATCTGGGGCTTTTTACTTTACTTATTGACCAAAGTCTCAACGTCGGTCAAACAATTCCGCTTGCGGGTGCTGGCTGGTTCAACTTTACTCGCAGTAGGAAGCGCGACCGCAATGTATCTAGGAGCTCAAGGATTGAGTGAATTTTCACCGATCTACTTCTCCAGTGTGACCCACATCTTCCCATTTTTTGTTGGGAGCGTGTTGGGATCGATCGCGGGGATCCAAGATCTGATGCCAGCTTTCAGTGCAAGTGTTGAAAAACATTGGACTAAAAATAAAGCTTTAGCCTTTATGGTGATAAATTTAGCACTATTATTCATTTTGGCTTACTTCCTGCGCTTTGATCGCCGTGAGACTTATATGTTTGGCTTTATTTTAGCGAGTCTCTTTGCCGCAGGTGCGATCTTTGGGGCTAATATCTTACACCGCAAAACGCCGGATGTAAAAGAACCCCAGATCTTCGTCTACCTCGCTGATATCAGCTATAGTGTTTATCTGTTCCACTGGCCATTATTTGTCGTCTTATCCAAGCAGTTCAGTAACGGGATCGCCGCGCTTTTGACAACGATCTTATCGGTCATATTTGCGAGCTTTTCGTATTACTTCTTAGAGCCGCTTCTCCGCGGTAAGCCGGTTTTATTAGCCGGGCGTGAAGTCAATTTCAAACAGATCGTAGCTCCTTTAGGTGGTTTTATGACACTAGCGATCGGTTTTGGGGTGTTCCTCTGCTTACAAGCACCGACGATCTCTTCGTTGGAAGAAAACTTGATGTTAGGTGGGATCCAGCAAGATGTCGGTAAGCTCGATATGGCGTATGCCAAAGCGACCGCACCTAAAACAGAGACACCAGTAACGACCGATCAAAATACAGGTATCCCGGCTGGAACGACGATCATTGGCGATAGTGTGACGCTTGGCAGTCGCAGTTATCTGTTGGAACGCATGACAGATGTCGATATCGACGCAGAAGGTAACCGCACGATGAACCTGGCCTATGATGTTTTGATGAATCTACAAAATAGTGGGCAATTGCGCAAAAACGTGGTGATCTGTATCGGGACCAACTCGTTAGATGATTATCAAGAACAAACGCAAAAGGTGATCGATGACTTGAAACCAGGGCATCATTTGATCTTCATCACTCCGCATGATGGTCATGCCGATTCTTCGTATAACTCATATAAGTTGGGT
>NZ_CAQLEL010000043.1:0-4424 GCF_948826705.1 uncultured Ligilactobacillus sp. | reverse complement strand
AGGAAACTGCGACAAATGAAATAACTGCTACACCAGAAGATGAGCTGCCTGAAGTAGCTGAAGCAAAAACGGATGAAAAAGAGACTGAATCAGTCGCTAAAGAATCTGAAGTTATTGAAGAAGTAGTTCAAACACCAGAAGAAGTAGAAGTTACTGAAAAAATTGAAGCAACATCAGAAAATAAAGAAGTAGGAGTCGCTAAAAAAGTTGAAGAAGAGCCATTAGAACAACAAAGTGATGAGCTAGAAGAAACTAAAGCAACACCTAAGAAACCTCAATCGGAGATAGAACCTTCTGAAACTGTGCGTTATGATAAGGGATTAGCTAAGTCACGTAAGGGCTTTGGAGCTAAGTTAAATGCTTTATTGGCTAATTTTAGACGAGTAGATGAGGATTTCTTTGAAGAACTCGAAGAAACTTTGATCGAAGCTGATGTTGGCTTTGAAACTGCGATGAAGATCAGTGATGAATTGCAAGATGAAGTAAAATTACGTAATGCTAAAAGTCGCTCTGATGTCTCTGATGCGATCATTGAACGTTTAGTCGACATCTATGAAAGTGAAGGTATTGATGAAGATAATAGCTTGCATTTTGCTAAAGATCCAGACGAACCGACTGTGTTCTTGTTTGTTGGGGTCAATGGTGTAGGTAAAACGACAACGATCGGTAAATTAGCCCACCGTTACCAACAAGCTGGTAAAAAAGTGTTATTAGCTGCTGGTGATACTTTCCGTGCAGGTGCGATCGAGCAGTTAGCTGAATGGGGCCGGCGTGTTGGTGTTGATGTAGTTACTAAGCCAGAAAAAAGCGATCCAGCAGCTGTTGTTTACGATGCTGTGATCAAGGCTAAAAAAGAAAACTACGATATTTTATTAGTCGATACGGCTGGACGTTTGCAAAATAAAGTCAATTTGATGAACGAGTTGGATAAGATCAAGCGTGTCATTACGCGTGAATTGCCTGATGCACCGCAAGAAGTGTTATTGGCTTTAGATGCAACGACAGGTCAAAATGCTTTGACGCAAGCTAAACAATTTAAAGAAGTTACTGATGTTACCGGGATCGTCTTGACTAAGTTAGACGGGACCGCACGTGGTGGAATAGTGTTAGCGATCAGAAACGAGCTTCATTTACCAGTAAAATTAGTTGGTCTAGGTGAAAAAATGGATGATCTCCGTGACTTTTCACCTGAAGAATTTGTCTATGGCTTATTTAAGGGGTTAGTTACACCTAAGAAAGATTAAGGTAAGAAAATGGCAATCGAAAAAACAAATCGGATCAATGCTTTGTTTGAATTCTATGAACCTTTGTTGACTAAAAAGCAGATGAATTACATCGCTTTATATTACCGCGATGATTTTTCATTAGGTGAAATAGCCGAAAACTATGAAGTTTCACGACAAGCAGTCTATGATAACATCAAACGGACCGAAAAAATTTTAGAAGAATATGAGCAGAAACTGCATCTGTATCGTGATTTTTTACAACAAAGCGAAAAAACGGATGAACTTTTAGCTTATGTGACTGAAAAATATCCGACCGACGAAAAATTGTTAGCATTGGTCGAAAAATTAGAAATTTTAGAAGAAAAATGAAAGTTGGTGCACTAAATGGCATTTGAAGGATTAACAGAACGTCTCCAAAATGCGATCGGGAAATTACGGCGTAAGGGTAAGGTCAGCGAATCCGACGTCAAAGAGGTAATGCGCGAGATCCGTTTAGCCTTATTAGAATCTGACGTTAACTTTAAAGTGGTCAAAGACTTTGTTAAGACCGTGCGTACTCGAGCTGTAGGTGCTGAGGTACTAGAAAGCTTAACACCAGCACAACAGATCGTAAAGATAGTTAATGAAGAATTGGTCAAGGTGATGGGAGAAGAAGCCACACCATTGAATAGATCACCTAAGATCCCGACAGTCATTATGATGGTCGGGTTGCAAGGTGCTGGTAAAACGACGACAGCAGGGAAATTGGCTAAGCGTCTAAAAGACGAACAAAATGCGCGTCCATTGATGATCGCAGCTGACGTTTATCGTCCAGCTGCGATCGACCAATTGAAGACGATCGGTCGTGAATTAGATGTTCCAGTCTTTGAATTGGGAACTGATGTCGATCCAGTCGAGATCGTTAAGCAAGGGATGGAACTAGCCAAGGAAAAGAAAAATGACTATGTGATCATTGATACGGCTGGTCGTTTACAGATCGATGAAAGATTGATGGATGAGTTAGTCAATATCAAAGAATTGGCGCAACCAAATGAGATTTTGCTGACAGTTGATGCGATGACTGGGCAAAATGCTGTTGAAGTCGCACAAGGCTTTAATGATCAATTGGATGTAACTGGTGTCGTACTAACTAAATTAGATGGCGATACTCGTGGTGGGGCTGCGCTTTCGATCCGTGCAGTGACAGGAAAACCGATCAAGTTTATCGGGCAAGGTGAAAAAATGACGGCTTTAGACGTCTTTTATCCTGATCGAATGGCATCACGCATCTTAGGGATGGGTGATATGCTCACGTTGATCGAAAAAGCACAAAAGGACTTTGATGAGAAAAAAGCGGAAGAACTTGCTGATAAAATGCGGGAAAACAGCTTTGATTTCAACGACTTTTTAGATCAATTGGAACAAGTTCAAAATATGGGACCGATCGAAGATATCATGAAGATGATCCCGGGGATGGCCAATAATCCAGCCCTAAAAAATATCAAAGTTGATCCTAAAGATATGGAACATACCAAAGCGATCGTTTACTCGATGACACCACAAGAACGGGAAGATCCTGATCTTTTGAATCCAAGTCGCAGACGACGGATCGCAGCTGGTTCGGGACGTCCGATCCAAGAAGTCAACCGAATGATCAAACAATTCAAACAAATGCGTGATATGATGCAAAAGATGTCTAAGGGAAATTTCAGTGGGATGGAAGGTCTCTTAGGTGATGGGATAGGTGGTAAATTAGCTAAGATGTCCATGAATCGCATGGTACGCAAAAATAAAAAACGTAAATTACAACGTTTACGTAAACGACGCAAATAGGCGGTAAATCAAGATTTTTCATTAAATTAGAAAATTTTTTTATAACTGTCAAGAATTTTCCCTTTACAGCAGACCAAATTACTGGTATATTATTTATCGTTGATAAGATATTAGGAGGTGTAATGCATGTCAGTAAAAATTCGTTTAAAGCGTATGGGTTCTAAGAAGCGCCCATTCTATCGTATCGTTGTAGCAGATTCACGTTCTCCACGTGATGGCCGTTTCATCGAAACAGTGGGTACATACAACCCATTGACACAACCAGAACAAGTTACACTTAAAGAAGAAGCTATCATGGGCTGGTTGAATAACGGTGCTCAACCATCAGATACAGTTCGTAACATCCTTTCAAAAGAAGGCGTTATGAAGAAATTCCACGAAGCTAAGTACTCCAAGAAATAAGGTTAGGTAAATGACAGAAGCAGATGTGAAACAATTGATCTTATCGATTGTCAAACCATTGGTGTCTGAACCTGAGGCGATCACGATCACAACTGCCCAGGACGCACATTTTCTGAATTTTAACTTATCTGTGGCGCCTGAAGATGTCGGGCGTGTGATTGGAAAACATGGTCGGGTAGCTCAAGCGATCCGGACTATTGTTTATAGCATTCGTATTGACGGACCTTTGCGTGTTCGTTTAAATATTGTAGATGATTAATCAAACCTCTGTCTGAAACTTAGTTTCTTCAGAGGTTTTTTTAATAGCAAATACGAGGAGGGGTTTAAATGGAATTTTATCAAGTTGGAAAAATCGTTAATACTCATGGGATCCGCGGAGAAGTCAAGGTGATCGCAACGACCGATTTTCCAGAAGAGCGTTTCAAGCCAGGTAATAAATTATATGCTTTTAAGCAAAATGCGAACATAGGAACGGAATTGACGATCCAAAAGAGTCGTCGTCATAAGCAATTTATCATGCTAGCATTTGAAGGCTACGATAACATCAATTTAGTTGAAAAATTTAAAGGTGATGATCTGAAAGTTTCAGCTGACCAACAAGAAGAACTCGAAGATGGTTCATATTATTATCATCAGATCATCGGTTTAGATGTTGTGGATGAAAATGGAAGTACACTTGGAAAGATCAAGGAGATATTATCGCCTGGAGCTAATGATGTCTGGGTGGTTAAACGTAAGAAAAAAAATGATCTCTTACTGCCAGTGATCGATGATGTGATCAAGGATGTCGATCTAGTTGCTGGTAAAGTACATGTTGAACTCTTAGAGGGATTGGATGACTAGATGAAGATAGATATTTTAAGTTTATTTCCCGAAATGTTCAAGGGGCCATTGACGCAATCGATCGTAGGTAAAGCGATCGAAAAGCAACTACTTGATGTTGAAGTGACCGATTTTCGTGACTATACGACTAATAAGCAACGT
>NZ_CAQLEL010000042.1:0-3669 GCF_948826705.1 uncultured Ligilactobacillus sp. | reverse complement strand
GGGTGTTGGTTCATTTGGTTCAACTAACGCCATAGATGAGGCAAAAACGACCTGATCGTGATCATCTAGTTGTACTTCACCAGAATTAAGTGAGTCGGGAACAGTGACACTAGCAGCATGAACGGAAAAATCGGTCAAAAACAACAAACAAAAGACAGTTACAACAAAGAGTAATGATTTGAATGATCCTTTCATAGTAGAGCCCCCTATAAGTTTGTGCGCCAATAGTGATCTATTAGCGTATCCAAATTATAGCAAGCTAGATCTAAAAAAGTTGATTGTAACCTATATATAACATTAAAGTTATTGTTTTGTAAAATATAATTTATATAGATAAAAAAACCACCATTTCCTAGATAGAAAACGGTGGTTTTTAAGCGGTTTACGTTATATAGATGATTTATTAGCCTCACTTTCTAAGTAACTGATAAAGAGATCCAAGATGATGAGTTCAAGAACAAAAAACAAACTAACAACGACAAGATACACTTCTTTTGGAATATCTTGATCTGGATAAAAAGCCAGCATTACAATGTATTGGAATACAAGTATTACTAAGTAAGGATAGTAATTTCGCAAGCGTGAATAACCAAACACATTTTTTAGCTCGATCTGAGTGAGGTTTTTCTTAAAAAAGCTGAGCAAGGAATAAAAACTAAGCGCAAGTACGAGCAATAAGAGTAAAAATTGTTCGTAAAGATGGGTCAAAAGATCACCAAATCCTTGACGTAGCTCTTCAAGCTCACCGTGATCATAACGGATCATCTGGGCAACATTGTCACTTAAATTATATTTTTTTAAGATAGGTTTCCATTGCTCAGATAGTTTTTCTAAAGAAGTTTTTTTAAGTGGTAAGAGCAAGCTATCATTGGCAAAACCAGATAGGATATTGAGGTGATATTGCGTAAGACCATGATCGATATTTCCAGGAGTAATGATCATAACGATCTCATTTGCCATATTTTTACCAGTTACGATGTTTTTGAAGTTTCGGTTGAATCGAGGTTTTGAGTAAAAAACTTGGATACCATATTTTTGCGCGATCGGCTCGTTTCTTTTCTCATATTTGAGCCGTTTAGTGACTAAATTTTTGAATGTATCAGGGAAAACCAAAACTAATTTTTTGGATGCTGGATCAGGAATGATCTTTTGGTTATGAATATCTCTTAAAGGATAGCGCCTCAAGTAATTAGTGTTGATAATAACGCTGGTAAATTCACGGTCAACTGTAGTTGGTTGCTTATAGCTAGAGCCACTATCATTTAACAAAAGTGCGCCTTTACTGTTGGCTATTTGGTAGACATCTTTTAGATCAGTGAAATTATTGCGAGCATCGACTACATTTCCCCCGATCATATACGGAAAAAACTCAGCATATTTCTTTAACTCAGGCTCTTTATGACCATAGTTATCTGTTATTAGAGAGCCTAGTGGAGCAAAAAAGGTGATCAAAGTGAGTAAGAAAAACACTTTTATTCCACTAAGCAAGCAAAAAAGCGAAAGTGAAAAGTAGCGTTCTCTAGTAGCATCTAAGCTCACTAAATACATCAAGCAGACCATTAGAAAACTTGTTCCCAAAATTGCAAAGAAGATAAAGCCTTGTCGATTTAATAATTCTGTTAGCTCTAAATGCCTGTAAAGCATCCAAAAATCGTAAATAAAGGCAAATGATGTTGCAATTAATGGCTTTAAAGTAAGTGACAAAAAACTACGCCAAAGAGACCAACCATTTAATTTGTAAAGGCGAAGAGATTGCCATTCTAGTAGTAAGTAGATCAAAACTGCGAGCAAGATAAAGGCATTCAGAGAGTTGATAAGTGGTGAAAAATCAAACTCATCATCTAAGAACGGCAATAATAATTCAGTTGAACGAGTGATCTGGTAATCTCTTGTCCTATAATGTGTCATAAAACTTTGATTCAAGCGTTGATTCAATAAAGTAATAAAGGAGTTATATTTGTTTAGATCAAGTGTTTCTAGAAAAAAGACCCCCTCAAAATTCCTTCTATCTTTAAAAGCCGAGCTAAGTGGCCGAATAGTAACTTTATAACCTTTTAGTAACGGATAAGTATATGTATATTCAAAGTTATCAGACCCTAAGGCGTCAAAATTACCTAAGAAACTAGTTTTATGTAAATTATTGACATAAAAGTTTTGTTCAGAAATACTTTTAGCGTAGTTTAATCTACCATCTTCTAATGGATAACCAAGATAAACATTTTTTTCCATATAATTTAGTCCAAACTTTTGAGCACATCCATCTAGGATGGTCATAAGTTGGTGAAATTGTTTTTTAGTGTGAGCCACTAAAGGAAGCTTAAAAGCGATGAAGTGTTCAGAAGTATCGATCTGATGTAGTGCTAGCTTGGCTTCAGAATGATAATTACTGGAATATGCTGTGATGCTACTTAAGATAAAACTAAGTAAACAAATAACGCTCAGAAATAAATTTTTAGTTTTCATAGATTACCTCCGATAAAAAAGAGTGGCGAGCCACTCTTAAAAACATTGCTATCAAGGTCTGGTGTAATTATAGTACGCTTTGAACGTGCCGTATCCTTTGGCAGTCGCAAATGCCCAACTATTTTCTAAGGCAGGTACTAATTTAAAATTATTACCAACTTTAGCAGTCGCAGTATGTCGGGCGAAGCGATGAAAATAATTAGAATGTCCCCACTTATAGCCGTTAAAGTAGTTATGGTGATCTGAATAATAGACCCAACGACTATTTGGCATATTGACTGCGGTGAAATTAGCATTTGAGAGACGAGCAAAGAGTGCTTGTTTATCGGTCAAGTTCTGGGGTATTGGTTCATTTGGTTCAACTAACGCCATAGATGAGGCAAAAACGACCTGATCGTGATCATCTAGTTGTACTTCACCAGAATTAAGTGAGTCGGGAACAGTGACACTAGCAGCATGAACGGAAAAATCGGTCATCCTGATCGAGAACGAATCCAGAAACCTTCTGCGCTGTCTTGAATTTTGGGCATATTACAGTTATACTAAAAATATAAGCAGATGCCTGAGGGCATTTTAGAACATGATACCGGACATAATGAAAGGAGTTGTAAGCATGGGAATTTTTTTGAACAGCAGAAGCCCCTGTGCCGATTACCGCGAAATGGTATCCGATCTGTACTTTGTAGATAAATCTATGCTGATCACAGAACTGATCCCTGCGCTGGAAAAGAAAAACCGTTACTTCTGTATTTCAAGACCGCGCCGTTTTGGCAAAAGTGTTATGGCAAATATGATAGGTGCATTTTTTGGAAGATCAACGGATTCCAGCGAACTCTTTGATCAACTGGCAATTTCAAAGCAGGAAAAATATAGAACTCATTTGAATCAGCATAATGTGATCTACATTGATTTCAGCCGGATGTCGGAAAACTGCGACTCTTACCGCTCCTATATCAGCCGCATCCAAAATGGATTAAAAGAGGACATTATATCAGAGTATCCGGATCTTGCATTGGATCCTCAAAAAGCCGTATGGGATAATCTGCAACAGATTTTTGAAAAAAGAGGAGAGAAGTTTATCTTCATCATGGATGAATGGGATGCCATATTTCATAAATCATTCATACAGGAAGCTGACAAAGAAACCTATCTTGAATTTTTGAGAAATCTGCTGAAAGGCCAGGTCTATGTGGAACTGGCCTACAT
>NZ_CAQLEL010000041.1:0-7242 GCF_948826705.1 uncultured Ligilactobacillus sp. | reverse complement strand
TCATATTCTGGTACTTCTACTGTGGTGCTTGAAGCCTTTGATCTAGATTCACTACTTCGTTTTGATTGAGCTTGTGTAACTTTTTCTTGGCGGATCTCTTGTTGGCTCTTGTCGATCTTTTTAGTTGAATTGATCAAAAGTAGCATCCCTATTAGCAATCCAACACTGATCGTCACTGCAAAAATACTTAATACTTCTTTCCATCCATTCAATATGAGCACCTCCTCATTGATTAAAATATCTAAAAAATTATTGACTTATATCTACATTTTATCATTTACTTATTATTATTGTATAATTTCAAACACAAAAAATACGCCATCCTTGAAGGACAGCGTTAATACACAAATTATTTTAGCAAACGTACACTTAAATAAGTTACACTCAAAACCGTGAGCATGAGTAACCAAAGCGGAAAATCAAAATATGTGGCAATGAAAGCACTGATGCCACCACTAGCAGCAGCGTAAGTAGCTTTCCGTTCTTTTTTGAGATCCATATTATTCTCCTTGTAAATAATAAATTCACACCACAAAAAACACTTACTGTACCTTTATTATGCCATTTATCTACACATTTTGGCTAATAAAAATCCATCGATGAACATATAAAAAAATCCCAATATTTTACTAATGATTTAACGTTTGTGTTTACTTTGACAATAATATTATGGCTAAAATCTAGAAATTATAAAAAATTACTAATTATCTCCCTTTTACTTACTAAAAGTGCTACATTGAAATCCCAAATAAATCTATTTGCTTAAATATGAAAAAGGGGGAATTTATATGGTTCTAAAACCTAAGATCGTGCTCCATTTTCCAGCTTTTGCAGTTGCTAACGACAAAGAAGGCTATGATTTTTTTGTTTTAGATGTTCAAGAACTAGTAATTCGAACTGAGAAAATGGATCTAGCCGAATCACTTTCCTATGCTTCAGGTATCCTTGAATATCACGTAGATAAGAAGTGGCGAAAGCTTAAAAGACCAGTTCCACCCACGTTAGACAGTATTGCTCAAAAACAAAAAACAGTCCCAAATTCATTTTTTGTTTCACTTCGCGTCAATGTCATGCAACATGTCAAGGTCAGTGAATTGGAGCCAATTACCATAATGATGCCAAAATGGTGGCTCCTCACCAAAAATCTTAATGTCAATGCTTTACGTGGTATTATTTATGGAAATTATCCTTTTAGATAAGACACAAATAGGACGGATAGCTACCACTGTGTGGAGTATCTGCCCTTATTTATACTAAGAAATGATATAAATTTACCCATTCACAAATAGCTGTATGATATAATAATACTGCCAATTCTGTTAAGTTGGTAGGGAACGGAGAATTGATTCATTAGTAACATATTTCGCTTGCTAATGCAACTGAAATAGTTATTATGATCACAGTAATTGATGCTGTGACCATCTGGTCGAAGTCATTGCTTGATGACATTATAAAGCACATCCATTCATAATGTATGTCGCTTAAATAGTCCGAGAATTGTCTCTCGACATTATTATAAGTATGCCTGGGTTCCAGAAGTTATTTTATTCTCCTTACCAGAAAAAATAACGTTATCTAGCGGAAAAATCATTTAAAGCGTCCGGTAGCTCGATTTTTCCGCTATTTATATTACATCTAAAAAGGAGCTTCTTTATGGGGAAAAGTAGACTTAATTTCGGAAATTTAGAAGAAATATATAATCCAAAATTATATAGACATTTTGATAGGCCCTTAAGTCAACAAAAAATTTCAGAATTATTAGACTGTCTTTCATCTGAAAAATTTTATATAAATTATCGACATTATCCATTTATAAACTATAATATTAAATTTAGAAAATACCTTGGACATGGACAATTTAAGACAAAGTCACGGCCTATATCACTACCATCTCACCGTGATGCTCTCATGTTTAAGGCATACTCTGTACTATTGAATAATAATTATGAAGAATTTCTTAATCAGTCTGAATTCAGTGACGTCCCAATAGCCTATCGACGAGGAAAGTCAAATATTTCCGGTGCTAAAGAAATATTTGACTTTATTTGGGATAATCCTGATTGCTGGATCTTAAAAGCAGACTTTAAATCTTTCTTTGATACATTAGATCATAAAATACTTAAAAAAATTTATGTACCGTTTTAGGTCAAAAAAGACTACCAGAGAATTGGTATCATGTTTTTATGTTTTTAACTAAACATAAATCTGTACTCAAAAGTGATTTAGAACATCATACCAATTTGCAAAACAAACATACTCCTTATGTAAAAAATGGTAAGGAACTCAGTGACAAAATCAAGTCTAATGAACTGAAACTTATCAATTCGCCTAAAAAAGGGATTCCACAAGGTACTGCACTCAGCGCAATACTTGCAAATGTATATATGATTTCATTTGATTCCAGTATAACTAAAATTATCAGTCACTATAATGGAATTTATCGTAGATATTCAGATGACTTTATTATTGCATTGCCTAACGTTTCTAAAACAACAGCATTTCAAATACGAGATATACTGTTCAACCTTTGCAAATTACAAAAACTAACAATAGAACGAGAAAAGACTAAAATTTTTCATTCAGTCTCAAATGACCGTACTATATATAGTCATTTAGATAGTATTAATTATTCAATAAAGCCACTTGATTTTTTAGGATTCCTTTTTGATGGAAAATTTGTTCATATGAGAAGTAAGAGTATCTATAAATATCATTACAGAGGGAAACGCACAACTAGATTAATGGATAATTTCTTTAATGATCGAAAATTACTAGAAAGAAATGAATCGTTCCCCTATTTAAGTGCTAGAACTCGTTTATCAGAAAAAGATCACCGTGAGCATCGCGATTATAGACTACGTAAACAAGCTGTCCAATTATATTTATCTACCCAACCTTTACTGCAAAGAAATATGCAATCATATGCTAAACGAGCACAAGATCAACTAAGTTCTGGACGGTACGAAGTTAGAGTATTGAAACAAGTTCAAAAACAAATTTCATATTTTAGAAAGCGTGGCTGGAAAAAATAACCAAGCCAGAAAAAAATGCACAACCAGCAAGATATTTTTTGCTTAGGTTGTGCATTTTTAATTACTAATACAGCAATTGAATATTACCTTAATCGTCATAGTTTTCATTTATCATTAAAAATTATCTGCAGGTCGCTCTGAAAAACCTAAACTCGATATTTTCATTATAGAATTAAATAAAACTTCATTAATCATAGATTCCGGCAAATCTGTTATTCTACCGTACACCCTTAAATTCCATTTCTCTGCAATAGCGTACCGCCCAAATTGCTCGCATTTCGTTATTACAGAATTTTGTGCCCGTTTTTTTGATACTTTTCCCGTTGAATACCATTTAGTACTGTTAGCAACAGCTCTATAAATAATATTATAAATTTGCCCTATCGAAAAGTGATCAACTAAATATTCAAGTACCATTTGCGTCTTTTCGCCTGGATTAAAGTCGTATCTAACATCACGCATTTCATGTAATAGATATGCTTCACTCTCAGTCATTGCTATTCTTCTCCACATTCCATAGCAAAATTCTTTACTAAACTGTTCTGGATTAGGATACATTAGACGCTTTAGCATTCCATTCCAATCACCATCAGTGGGATCAATATTTATCTCATATCTAACTTCAAGTACATTATATATTACGCCATTTTGATCTTCTGGAATGGTAAAAGCATTTAAATCAGAATCATCACTAACAACTATTAAATCCTTTTCTAAAAGATCTTTGATCATTTCTAGTGTCCATTTTTCACTTGGAGTAATTGGTTTTACTGAGCTGTTTAAAGGATTAATAACTGAGGCATCCTCCGATAATAGTGAACATAAAATAACGCACATATATAATACGTCTTTTGAGGATAATTCCCCCTCCGATTTTTGAGGTGCTCTACTTTGTTTTAAAGCTTCAATAATATATTCCCGCTTATTTTCTTCCAGCATTCTTCTCTCTTCTTCGCAATAGCGACACTTACAAAAAGGTACATCTTCTCTGTGATCACAATTATGACAGTACGCCTCATTAAAGTTTATCTGTCCATAACTCTTTGACTTCAATTTGACTACTAAATTTGCCCCACACTTTACACATTTCTTATTAGTCACTACCTTAGGGAAAACACTAACTAATCTAGTTGGTAAAACTGAAAGATTATACTCACTTATAATATTTTTAACTGGTTCACCAGCATAATATTTATTAATAATATCCACAACTTGATTTTTATTTAGATGACTAAATGTATTATCAATATCCTTAAATTCTATATCCTCAATGCTAAAGACCATAAAATCATCTCCAAGCATTTTTCTATCAATTATAGTCAAAAATCAACAAGTTACAACTAAGCTATTTTAGCTAAAATTATAAAAAAGTCATAGACATTCCATCCATGACCTAAATACTTATTTTTCTGTCAACATATAGTATCTATTCGCATCAATTGGGATAGTTAATTTCAAATCCATTAAAACAATTTAATCCTCTTTACCATCCTAGCGTTTAGAGAATCCTTGCTTCATTGAATCCTTAATAATTTCACATGGCCCTAAATAGATAAAGGATGTCCCTTCATCATCAGAATTTTTTACAAACATATGCATGTCTAACACCTGCTTGCCTTCTTCAACACCTCAATAGAGCTTTTGGGATCTCAGTCCTTCATTCGCCACTTATTCTTTGAATACATGTACATCACACTTTGATTCTTGAACTAGTCACCGTATAAATAGTTTCGCTAATGTTTTCACTCTTACTATATGTGACATATCATGATCTTTATCAATAAAATCTCCACCAATTTTTTGACTTGGAACACGCTTATTAAAATTTAGCAAATAATTCGTTTCTAATCAGATTGTTTATGCTTAACACGAGAAACTTGCTGTTCTTCTGATATCCGATAGCTATTCATCAGTAATGTCTAAATTATTGAAGAACTCTTTTACATTTACTTCATCAATTTTAAAATTCACTGTCACAGTGATCCATAAATTCCTTGACAGATGTACTTTTTTATTCGGTAGTTTTCCACGATATATCGGACTTTTTAACTTTCGTCCGGTAATCTTTTGCTTCCAGACAATATTTAATTATTATTTACTATGCCAACTTCCCAAATCCCCGACAGATCTGCTTAGCTGACTTGCTCACCGCTTTGGCCAGTTCGCCTTCGATCGCTTCAGGCAAGATCTCAATGTCATGAGTAAGATTTTCTTGTATCTCATTGATATATGAATCAAGCTCAGTCATCCCTTTTTCAAGAATCGCATTTTTCTTAGCTAGCTTGCTTGAAGCTACATTTTCCAATATCATCAAACGTTGCACTAATTTTTTGATCTGCTTTAAAGCAGTTGTGACCACCATATGATCATTTGCCAAAGTTCCTTTATACACCAGCTGAGTTTGGGCCTGAAGTGCCATTTGGATAGCTAAAGTGTTCATCATGACCGCCTCCTTTGCTGTAAAAATTCCGCCTCTAATCTATCCTGCTTTCTGCGATTATCCACACGATATTCTTCCCATTCAAGCTCTGATTTTTGGCGATTTATGCGATAAGTATCACGTGCAATTTCGGCTAACTCTGCATGCAGCCTCTTCACTTTTGAAAGCTCTTGTGGGGTGGCATCGTTTTGACGTAAACACTGATAGGTCACACCAGCTATCTCATAATAGATCTGACCCAACTTGTGGTCGAGCATAACAAATTCTTCTTGTTTCTGCTCATATGCTTTTTTATGTTGAAAATACTCACTTTCCAGCTTTGCTTGCTTTTGCAAAAATTTCTTCTCTTGTTCTTTGTCCATCATAGCCCAAATTCTCCCGCTAATTCTTGATCGTCAGCGATCCGTTTCTTGATGCTCTTATCAAATGCTTTATCGAAATCAGCTAGATCTTCTTTTAGCTGTTTTAGTGGTTTTAATTGCTCATTTAGTTTTTCAACTGGCTTGGTATATAAACTTTCCTTATCAGCACCAGCATAATGCAAGACCTCCAGTATTTCTTCTTCCGTGAGATCCGTCCCGATCTGGCGCGCCATTTGTAAAGTCTCATTCCAATTGGCTTCTAACTTTGCTTCGATCTGTTTTTGCGTCTGTTCGAGCACTTCGATCCCTGCTTGTCCGTGTTCTTTGATCGCAGCTTTTAGAGCGTAAGCCAAAGCTGCATCTAGTTTGATCTTGCCACCTTTAACGCTGTATCTATGTCCATACTTCTTGCGTAATCCACGTATCTTAGCCACGCGCTCAGCTAAAGCTGTGTCAGCCTTTGACACTTTTGTTTCAAACGTGTTCTGCGTTTTGGAAACTACCACTTTATGATGTGAATATCTAAGCTGACCTTTTTCATCGAACCAGTTAGCTACGTTATGGTTTTCATTGATGAGCTTTTCTAATTTTTCTTTACTTACAGAGATCGTCTGGCCGTTTTTCAAAACGAGTTTGCCCTGTGAGAGTGAGCGCAATGTCTTTTCAAGATCGATATCCCCCATCCCTGTCCCATTTTTATAGTAATGCTGAAAATCCCCCTTGAAAATTCCACCAAACAAGGTATAGCTGTTGTTATAATTACCGATAAGATCGTCGACATTCAAATAACTAGTAATTTTTGTCGGATTATCTAAGATGTACTGCTTATCTTTTTTACTCAACTTATCTTTGGGGACTGGGGCATTAAATGTTACTGTCTTTAGGTGCTTTTTGGCACCAACAGTCAAAGCTAGCGAACCACCTAAAGAATGTCCCGTCACTGCGATCTTTGCTTTAGGATAGCGTTTTTGAATATAGTTGGCATAACCCAAAGCGGTATCGAATTGACTCACTGGAGGCTCAAAGAGTTCGATCAGATTTTTGGTTTGAGATAAAGTGCCATCCACATCAGCAACATCGATCACATCAGTCACTAGATCGACTTTATCCTCGGGGTTAGTCCCAGCATAAGCGATCGTGAGCTGACTGTAGTCCACCACCCCATCCTTTACTGGTGCAACTGTCATCGCCTGCATGTGGTTAGGAACACCGTACTGCTTTTTGTTGCCATAGGTGCCGTTGCGGAAAGATGTTTCGATCCCCCATCTGGAAAAATAAGATCATATGGAATACTTGGCTCTGGTGGTAGTGCAGTGTCAGTAATGATAAATAATAACGAAAAATATGTTATTGATGGGATAAGTGTTGAAAAAAATGGTATGCCAAGAGGAAATGCTGTGTACAGTGA
>NZ_CAQLEL010000040.1:0-4393 GCF_948826705.1 uncultured Ligilactobacillus sp. | reverse complement strand
ATTTTTTTATCCTTTTTGCAAATTTATACTTGTAATTATATCAAATATATTTTAATATAATAAAGTACGCATCGCTAGTGTAATGGATCGCACGCAAGATTCCGGTTCTTGTAATCTGGGTTCGACTCCCAGGTGATGCATCTTAATATGCAGTTAAAAACAGTTAATTGTGTTAAATCAACGTTTTCAAAGACAACGATCAGTTAAAAAATGATATAAATTTATATTTTGTTGTCCAGTTGTTGTCTCGTGTAAGCTAGCACCTTGTATTTTTTACGGGGTGCTATTTTTATAAAAAGATACCCCGATCACCGAAGCGACCAGGGCCATGTTATCTATAGATGGTTTTTCAACCAATCATAGATAATGCTTGATACTAAATTGACTAGGATAGCCAAGATCAAGCTTAAAAATGTTGATAGCAAGGTACTTCACCACCTTGTGTACTAATTGAAATTGGTTAGATTTCACGTACCACATTAGTATACAAAATATCTTGACATAAATAAATAACTATCTTATTATGAAGATGTTGATAGCAAGGTTCCATACCTTGATAGCGAGCTGGTTACTCGCAACAGTCTTACCTTCCAACTAATAGTTGGAGGGTAATTTTTTTGCAACAAAAAAGCGCCACACCCGATATTTTCGAGCGTGGCGCTTAGTTTAGCTATTCATATTTCTTTCCAGTAATTGCTTCATACTGTTCTTTCGTGATAGCTTTCATCTTCACAAACTTCTTGATAGATAATCCTAGCTTGTGCATTGCTTTACATACATTATACATCTTCTGTATCACCACCTTCTAAAGCTACTAAACGTGCTTCGTGCTGTCCCATTTGAATAGCCAAATCGTTGATCAAATCTAAAAGATCAAGCTTTTCATTTGCACCAGTCCATTTTTCGCCATTCCAAACCGGATCTTGAAGATTGTATGTTTTGTCGTTAAAATTTCGAACTGGTGGCAACTCAGTCGAGTTTGCTGGCTGGTTAGGTGCTTGCACTTCACCGATAAACTCTTTTGTCACTGCGTCATACATATAATAGATAGACATATTTTAAACTTCCTTTCTAATTGCTCCAATACTTAAGACATCAGCATCAGACCAGATGCCCAGTTCATACATAACACGGGCAAAATTAGGTTTGCGTCCGTACGAACCACTATTCGTGCCCGCATCGCCAAAAGCATTGCTCCAATCGTACTTAATTGCGTCTTGCAGTGGATTTATCACCTTTGTTAATGGCGACCAGTAATCAAAAGCTCCTACCTTGCTTCTAAATTTATCAAGTGTAAGCGTTCCTCGTGATGCACTGATCACATTTGGTACAAGTGGCCAAGTTGCAAAATCAGTAGCATTTAGATTGCCAGCAAAGCCGTAACCATAGACCGTAGAAGTTGTAGTATACTCCGGAAACTGTAAGCCGCAACCATTATCGAACCACAATGTCCAAGGTGTCGTACTGCGATCTAACGTCCACGCAGTCGGCGCATGTCGTGCTTCGCTGACTTTGTTGCTTTCGTCTGATTTAGGCTTCAAGCTGTCAATGAAGTCCTGTTCCGAGCCAGTATTTCCAAGATCCAGCCAAATTTGGTAGGCTGACTTTCCATCCTTGCCATCATGCCCATTTTGGCCATCTTTCCCAGCTGGTCCACGTTCACCAGCAGGTCCAGTATCTCCTTTGTCACCTTTAGGTCCTTGAGCACCATCCTTACCATTTAGACCGTCACGACCAGCAGGACCAGGGTCTCCTTGTGGTCCCTGGTCGCCTTTTTCACCTTTTGGACCAATGACAGGTACATCAGCTCCGCCACTTTCAGCGATTTCCTTTCTAAGTTGCTCGATTGTGATCGTGCTTAGCATTGTGCCTGTGAGATCGTTGAGTGTGCTGGACAATCGCAGTGTGATCTGCTTCTCGTCCGGATAAATATAGAGCTTATTGTCGCGCTTCATCCAAATCTCAAGTCGATAGTCATCCGCAGGTAGATCAGCAAATCTTTCGCTGTCTACTGTGATCGCACCATTTGCAACACCAGGTTCGATGTCGAGCAAAAAGCCTGTCCTATTACCGATTTTTACGGTGATCTTATCGTTTTCTGACACGATAGTCTGCTTGTCGTCGTCAAACAACAAAAGCTCATAAACACGACTTGTATCACGAGCTTTTTGCAGACTATTGTTTATCGCTACTTTTCGCATAGCGATCACCTAGTAGCGTAAATTTTGCCCGGGATAGATAATATTTGCATTTCTGATCCCGTTCACACTTTGCAAGTGTGATACTGTTGTGCCTAGACGACTAGCGATCGTGCTTAGATTATCACCGGATCGTACTGTATATACGCTCATGATTGTAGCTTGGCCGTTTACTCGCAATACTTGACCCGGGTAGATCAAGTTTACGTTTCGAATGTTGTTAGCACTCTGTAATGCGCTGACCGTTGTACCAAAACGTGTTGCGATCGCACTCAAGCTATCACCAGATTGTACTGTGTACGTACTTGTTGTAGCTTGAGCGTTGTTTTGCTTAGCTGTCGATAGGATCTCAACGTTAGAACGATCGATCCATGACATAATTCCCCCAAGCAAAACTTTGTTGCCACTTGTTTGAATTACTGGATAGTCACGACCTTTTACCCACTGTGGGATTGTTTCGCCACTAGCCCAGTTTTTAGCGCTGAAGTTGACTTTGACTGTGTAACCAGTTGTGATATTCTTCTTCGGTGTGTTATCTGCGATGATCCCTTGCTTGACTGCATCAGGCTTTGTCACTGGCTTTTCAACATTACCACCTTTGTAACCAACATCAGACAATCCGGTTAGATCGATATTACCATCTAATCCACCAGCAATGTACGTACTAGTGAACTGAAAGATACCGATATTGTCAAAGCTTGGGAAATAGTTGTAGTTCGGTTCTGGTGTAACATTATAATCTGGGTACTCACCTAACCAGAGTGGATATTGTCGTGCGATCCGTGCTAAGTCAACATGATTGAGTAAGAAACTCTTGTAACCGTACAAAACAGCCGTATAACCAGCCTTCTCAACACGATCTAAAGCGTACAGCACTGCTTCGGTGTTCGGTGTACCATCTTCAACGTCCAAAGCTACAATGGACTTCTTAGGCGTCTGAACCTTTGGCAAATAGTGGTTTAGCATTTGGTCTGCTTCCCACTTATTACTAAAACGTGCATAGATATATGTGTGCGCTCGTTTACCTTGTGCGATCGCATATTGTACTTGTGTCGGATAGGTCCACTGATCAGCAAAATAACCATTGTAATAACCACCGACTTGAGCGATCGCAAACTTATCGTGTGGATAACCAAAGATACCATTTGCACCTTGATATTTGGCCCAGTCGACACCATGATCGCCTTTAGCAGCTTGTGCCGTCATTGGCGTTGCAAGCGATAAAAAAAGAGCTGCCGTTGCGACAACTCCTAAAATCTTCTTTTTCATCAATCTAGTCCTCCTTTTTTTTGCGGGTATTGAGCAAGTAACTCTTTTTGCTCGACATACGCTTTTTCTACTGCATTCTTGATCACTTGCTCATCTGTAATCGTGAACCCTGCGTCAGAAAGCGCCTGAACAACAGTCTGCACTGCGTGTTTTTTCTTAGCCACGCCCGTTAAATACTCAGTTACCCCAAGCTTTTGCGCTGCGATCACAGCGTCTTTTGCCAAAGGTTCGATAGCACGCAAAACAGTTAGCACTTGACTATTCTTAGCTAACAAGTGACCGCAGTAGCTGATAACTGCAGTTAAGACAGTTGCGAGTACCGTAACAACTAATTCATTTATTTCCATTTTTTCTTGTTCCCCCTATTTTTCAATTTCGATCTGAGCTTAGCATTTTCTTCTCTAAGCTTCTCTAATTCGCTGATATCATCTTCCTTATCAGCTTTTCTGCTATTAGCAGATGCTGTGATGTAAGCCACAATTATAGAACCAAGCGTACTAATCACAGCGACCCACACTTGGTCAGTCACAAACCATCACTCCCAACGAAGTTCTATCACTATTCCAATTAGCAGAAAAAAATAATATACCATTAAAAGAGTTATATAAATTAGAAGAACTTAAATAGGTTATTAATATACAAAAGGAGGACAACAACTATGGAAATTAAAACAATATTAGAACAATTACAACAAAGTAAAATGACTTTAGAACAAGCAGAAAAAGAAATAAAAAATAATCAATATGAAGATTTAGGATATGCAAAAATTGACCATAACAGAAAAGAAAGATTAGGAGTAGGAGAAGTAGTTTTTTGCCAAGGAAAACCAGACAAGTTTTTAAGCAAAATTTATAACACTATATTTAAAGAAAATGAAGAAGAGAATGAAGGAAGAATATAGAAGCCGGGATGAAAGCCCGGTGCGT
>NZ_CAQLEL010000039.1:0-54557 GCF_948826705.1 uncultured Ligilactobacillus sp. | reverse complement strand
TTAGGCACGCCGCCAGCGTTCATCCTGAGCCAGGATCAAACTCTCAATTTAAAGTTTGTGACTCTTTATTTTTACTAGCGAATTGACTTCGCAAAATGTTTATTGCTCTTATCACTTAGGTAAGAGACCCTGCACATTTGCTTATCGAAACTTTGTTCAGTTTTCAAAGATCTACTTTTTATAAATCAGCTGTTTAGCAACAACTTCTTTATTATATCATCTCGCAGAATCGATGTCAATAATTATTTTTAAATAATTATTTAACCATCATTTCTAGGCGACTTATTTATCTTACCAAACCATCAAATGATTTGTCAATAAATATTTTGTTTTTTATTATCGTTGATTTCAACAACAACTTTTATATCTTATCATTATCAACAACTCAATGTCAATAACTTTTTTTAAGTTGCTGTCGTCATCTCAACGACAAATAATATATTACCAAGTCTTACTGCCAACGTCAACAACTTTTTTAAATTTATTTTAAGTGCGTTGTATCATTCCATTTTTGAAGTTCAAATATCGACTGATCTTTGGCTTCTAAAACTGTTACCGACGTATTAGCAACTAATCCTTCACGGCGAATGGTATTGAGATCTTTTCCTAAAAGATGTTTAACGCCAAATGTTATCACTAACGCATGTGCCGTCACTAAGACATTACCTTTAGGATAACGCTCAGCGATCTGAGTCAAAGCTCTTTTTACACGTTTTGCTAATTCAGGATAGTTTTCCGCCTTGATCGCACTACCATCAAAATTGAGCGGATCATTCAAAAATGTCTGCCAAATAGGGTCAGCTTGATGTTTAGCCGCTAGATCACCATCCCAGATCCCAAAATCAAATTCTCTTAGATCATCAAAAGTCTCAAACTGTAATGGCGTCTTAAATTGAGCTACGATATTTTTACCAGTATCTAAAGCTCGCTTTTGCGGACTGGAAAAAGCCGCTACAAAATCGATATCAGCTAAAGCTTTACCAGTTCGCTTTGCATCGGCTATGCTTTGAGGCAATAATGGTGAATCATGTACAGCACCTTGCAAACGGCCATCACGATTGTACTCAGTTTTACCGTGGCGTACCAAATAAAAAGTTGTCATCTCCTATACATCCCTTCAAAAAACACTTGTTACATTTTACGCTATTCGATTTATTCGTGCAACTTCTATAACATGTTCGACAATACAACAAAGGACCCATCACGATATAAAATCATGATAGGTCCCTTATCGTTCATGCAACACTGCCACATTATCGCACGAGCATCTTAATAATTATGCTTTTGGATCATCTTTTGTGATCTTTTCTAAACCACCCATATATGGACGCAAAGCTTCAGGGATCGTAACTGAACCGTCTTCATTTTGGTAATTTTCCAAAATAGCAGCTACTGTCCGACCAACAGCTAGACCTGAACCATTTAGAGTATGCACGAATTGCAATTTGCCATTTTCATCACGGTATTGGATATGTGCGCGTCGTGCTTGGAAATCTTCACAGTTAGAACAACTTGAGATCTCACGATAAGTATCTTGTGCAGGCATCCAAACTTCAAGGTCGTGTGTCATAGCTGCACTAAAGCCCATATCGCCTGTTGATAAAGTGATCACATGGTATGGTAAGCCCAATTTTTCCATGATATCGCCGGCATTTTGGGTCATTTTTTCTAATTCGTTATATGATTCTTCTGGCTTAGAGAACTTGACCATTTCAACTTTATTGAATTGATGCATCCGAATAAGGCCACGCGTATCACGCCCTGCACTACCAGCTTCGGAACGAAAGCTTGGTGTCAAAGCTGTAAAGTAGACTGGCAATTGGTCTGTTGGGATAACTTCATCACGGTAATAGTTAGTCAATGGAACTTCCGCAGTTGGGATCAAAGTCATATCTTCACCATTTACTTGGTAAACATCTTCTTTGAACTTAGGGAATTGCCCCGTACCATACATCGTCTTTGCATTTACGATATATGGTGGTAAAACTTCAGTATAGCCTTCCTTAGCGTGTTCATCCAACATAAAGTTATAGACTGCACGTTCCAAACGAGCACCCCAACCTTTGTAGTAAACAAAACGCGCACCAGAAACTTTAGCTCCACGTTCAAAATCTAAGATACCTAGATCTTCACCGATATCCCAGTGAGCTTTAGGTTCAAAATCAAATTTACGTGGAGTCCCCACTTTACGCAATTCAACGTTGTAATCTTCATCAGGACCGACTGGGATCGTTTCGTTAGGCAAGTTTGGTAAGCGCGCAGCCATATCATGAACGAGCTCTTCAACTTCGGCTAATTGCGCATCGAGTTGCTTGATCTGACCACCGACTTCACGCATTGCTGTGATCGCTTCAGTCGCATCTTCTTTGTTACGCTTAGCTTGCGCGATCGCTTCGGATACTTCATTACGCTTTTGCTTCAAGGATTCTGATCTCACCAAAAGTTCACGGCGTTCTTTATCTTTTGCCAATAATGTATCGATCGTTTCAGCTTCCACACCACGTGTTGCTAAACGCGCCTTGATATCATCTGGATTTTGACGGATCATTTTAATATCTAACATACTATTGCCCCCTAATTTAGCTAATAATTTTATCTAATCGAAAAAAAGAGCCTTTCCATCCCCTAAATTGGGACGAAAAGACTCTTTTCGCGGTACCACCCAAGTTCGACATAACGTCGCACTCACATACAAATAACGGTTTTCCCGTGCGGCATTACCCGCCCATACAAGGTCACGCTGGAGTTTCGGCGTCATGGTTTGCAGCAACCACCATGTCTCTGTCATGCCTACTTATGGCGAACTCAGATGTTTCGATTATTTATACCAGTATCATAATATTTATTTTGTAAAATAGCAAGCCTATTCTAGACTTTCATCGATTTTTTCTTGCGTTTCTATTTTTTCTTTGGAAATATCATGTGGGGTCAGATCCACTTTATCCAATGGAATAACTTTAGTCTTATATTTGATCTTATAGTAAGCATACAAGATGATGAACAATGGAACTGACATATAAGAGACCCCGATCGCTTGCCAGTTAAAGTCCTTGAATGATTGGATATCTTGACCGATGATGACTAAGATACACAAGATCAAAGCTAAGATCGGACCAAATGGGAACCACTTAGCCTTGTATTTCAACTCACTTAGATCATGCCCTTGCGCTTTGAAAGCACGGCGGAAACGATAATGTGAGACTGCGATCCCGATCCAAGCGATAAAACCAGTCAAACCACTGGCACTTACTAAGAAAGTATAAACTTGGTTACCAAAGATACTTGCTAAAAAGGTCAACAACCCAATGATCGTCGTCCCGATCAAAGCAAAGATCGGGATCCCACGTGAGTTGACCCGCGCAAACATCTTCGGTGCATCCCCATCGACACCTAAAGCAAACAACATCCGAGTCGAAGCATACATCCCTGAGTTAGCAGCCGATAAGACCGACGTCAAAATAACAGCATTCATCACCGAAGCAGCTGAGGCAAGTCCTGCTCGCTTAAAGACCAAGGTAAATGGACTGATCGCGATATCACTTGCTTCAGAACCTAATAAGTTTGGACTAGTATAAGGAATGATGCAGGCGATCACAAAGATCGAAAGGATATAAAAAAGCAAGATCCGCCAAAAGACTTGTTTGATCGCTTTTGGTAAACTCTTTTCAGGATCTTTAGTCTCACCCGCTGTGATCCCGATCAATTCAGTCCCTTGAAACGAGAACCCAGCCACAACAAAGACGCTCAAGATCGTTGGGATCCCCCCAACAAATGGTGCATCGCCTTTAGTGAAGTTTTCTAAGTAAGTTGCATGCCCACCTAGAATACCAAAGATCGTCAATAAACCAACTGCTAAAAAGACAATAACTGTCACAACTTTTATCAAAGCCATCCAGTATTCAGCTTCCCCAAAAGATTTAACTGATAAGGCATTGATCAAAAAGATGAGTAGTAACGCTGATAAACTAAAGACCCAAGCTGGAACATGTGGGAACCAAAATTTCAAAACTAATGCAACTGTCGAGATATCGACCGCTAATGTGATCGCCCAGTTGAACCAATAATTCCATCCCATCGCAAAACCAAATGCTGGATCAACAAAGCGGCGCGCATAAGTCGCAAACGAACCTGTCACGGGAAGATAAGTTGCCATTTCCCCTAATGATGTCATCAAAAAGTAGACCATCAGACCGATCCCTAGATACGCCACTAAAGCGCCCCCAGGTCCAGCGGTCGAGATCGCTGATCCACTGGCCACAAATAAACCAGTTCCGATACTACCACCAAGTGCGATCATCGACAAATGTCTTGTCTTCAATGATCGCTTCATTGTGTTCTTCTCTGCCATGAAAATTCCTCCTATTTTTTAGAGAAGTCGTGCAAGCATATAAAAAGCGCACCTCCGAGACATCGAAAGTGCGCTTTGATAATCTATCAATTCATTCTTGTAGCAAACTGCCACTCATCTCGATAGCGCTCCGTAGTTTATAACTACGACAGTTCCCGATCTCTTAAACCGGGCCCCAGCCTAGACAAAATAAAGTTTGCCCGGCTTCGGCAAATTCCCCTTTCACTAGGTTTTAGCGTTGCTTTATCAACTCCACCTAGCTACTGATGGTTTTTGCGACCTCTTCTTCGACGTTTTCAATTTCCAATTTTAACTTGGATGCGATCTAATTGCAAGCCATATCTTTAATTTTGTCCCTCAGCTTGCTTTATCTGAGCATGTAGATCCGCGATCGCTAAATCTTTATCTAAAAATTCTTGATCTGCCACTGGGAAATGTTGTTCGATCGTAGCAAACGGCTGTAATTGGACCGTAGCTTTCTCTATTTCAAAATCAAGTAAGTGGCCTCCCATTGATCTATCGTCGGCTAAGAAATGCAAGTGATAGCCGGCTGCTGCCATCCCTTGAAACATTTCTGGCGCAAAATAGCCGATGACCGTGCCAGTGATCGCTTCAGCATCAAACAAGGCCTGCTCATCAGCCACTTGCGTCAATGTCTTATAAGGGCGTGTTTGCTTTGCAACAGCGCGCGTTTTGACTTTGTTGAAGCGTCCCGTGATCTTAACTGCAAAGAACAGATTTTTGTACGGATAATCAGCCAAGATCTGTTCACCCAACTGCTTTTGTGTCAAAGCTCTAGCCATAAACGTATCTTTTGCTTGGTCAAAGTGGACCGTAGCAAAAGGAACTTTTTCTTCTGGCTTTAAGACGCGGACCTCACCTGTACTTTGGACCAAATAAGGTGTGTGGTCTAATAAGACCATTTCACCATCTAGCCCACTAGCAGTCCCGATCCCAAGATCACCATGCTCTAACAGTTTTGCTACTGTCAATGTACCTTCAAATAGACCAGGAACTAACATCCCTAAGGTCCCGTGTTGATAGACTCGACTTTCATATTTTTCCATATATCCTCTACCTCGATCAATGTAATTGGTCTTCCAAGATCGTCTTACCTAGCTCTTGGTTGAAACTGTAATCGACCGGTACGTCCACGATCGTTGGTCCCTGTTCTTTGAAGGCCTTATCTAATACTTCTTCTAATTCAGAGGCTTTGTTGACACGATAACCCTTAGCGCCAAAACTTTCTGCATATTTCACAAAATCGACTGGACCAAATTTGACAGCAGCAGACTTGCCATATTTCATCTCTTCTTGGAATTTGACCATATCGTAGTTACCATCATTCCAAATGATGTGTACGATATTTAAATTCAACCGGACTGCAGTTTCCAAGTCTTGTGATGAAAACAAGAAACCACCATCACCTGAAACAGAGACCACTTTTGTATCAGGACGGACCAAAGCCGCTGAGATCGCCCACGGTAAAGCCACCCCTAATGTTTGCATCCCGTTACTAAAGAGTAAGTGGCGTGGTTCATAGCTTCTAAAGTGACGTGCCATCCAAATATAGAAACTACCAACGTCGACTGTCACGGTCATTTCATCTGTGACCCGATCTTGTAAAGCTTGGATGATACTCAATGGATGACTTTGAACTTGATCTTTTGTAACTTCAGGCGGAACATCACGTTTTTGCAAAGTCTTACGCAACGAATCCAAGTAAGCCTTTGATCCTTCTGGGACTGAGTAGCCCTTCATGTATGGCAACAAGAAATCTAATGTTTGGGAAATGTCACCAACTAATTCACGTTCTGGTTGATAATTCTTATCGATCTCAGCTCGCATCGAATCGATAACTACGATATTGGCACTGCGATCAGAATTCCAGTTACGTGGTTCATATTCGATAGGATCATATCCGATCGCGATCACAAGGTCACTTTTCTTGAGCAATTGGTCCCCAGGTTGATTTCTAAATAGGCCGACCCGACCAAAGAAGTCATCTTCCAATTCCCGTGGGATGATCCCAGCACCTTGGAAAGTTTCGACCACTGGTAAATGTGTCGCAGCGATCAAACGGCGGATCGCATCTGTTGTTTCAGGATCAGAAGCCCGCATACCTAACAAAAGTACTGGTAGCTTGGCTGCTTTGATACGTTGGGAGAGTAAAGTCGATTCGATCGGACTAGCTGGTCCCAATTTTGGTGCTTCAAGTGGCTCGATCACACTGGTCTTCACCTTACCGTCTGTCACGTCTTGTGGTACTGAAACAAAACTTGCGCCTTGCTTAGAGGCTTCAGCTTCTTGGTAAGCATTGGCGATCACTTCTGAAACATTTTCTGGTTCTTGGACTTCAGCACTGTACTTCGTGATCGGTTCAAACAAAGCTGCATTTTTCATGCTTTGGTGCGTCAAGCGCAAAAGGTCTGTTCGTTGTACTTGACCAGCGATCGCTAAAACAGGATCACCTTCCGCTGTAGCAGTTACCAAACCAGTAGCCAAGTTGGAAGCTCCTGGACCTGACGTTGCGATCACGACCCCAGGTTTACCTGTGATCCGCCCTACACCCGCAGCCATGAAAGCCGCATTTTGCTCATGACGCGTCAAAACAAATTTTGGTGTACGTGGATCTTTAGGATGTTCGAGCAATTCAAAAACCCGGTCGATCTTAGCTCCCGGGATCCCAAAAACAAATTTAACATCATGATTGATCAAACTATCAACGATCGCATCCGCGCCATAATATTCTTTTTCCGACACACTTAATTCCCCCTACTCGATTTAAACGTTTTCTCATTTCTAACTATAACTATATACATAACACAATTTATTTTCAAGTAGAGTGCAAGTCAAAGTATTAAGCGTTATTTCAGATAAACAAAAAACGCGTCGGGAACACCCGTACGCGTTTAGCTCATAATTTCAAACTATTTTTTATCTTCTTGACCAAGGCTTCGATCTGGTCGGGGTCGCCACCGCCCAAATGATTCCAATCGATCCGAGGAATCATCTTAGTGTTAAAAGTCTCACATAGCAATTGATAGATCGTGACCTGGGATAAGTGGTTTATCCAAAGTGCATCTGCCACGGCAAAAGCTCGTTGGATCGCACTACTACCTTCTTTAGCCAGGGGCTTAAAATCCGAAAAGACCGCATTGAATAGATCAGTACTTGGATAAGATACAAGCGGCCCTTCGACTACTTCAACGATCTGCGCTAAGTTGATCTTGGCTGGGTCACGAGCTAATCTAAAGCCACCATTATTACCTGAAGCTGAAGTCACTAAACCACCAACGACCAATTTACGCATCAATTTACGAAGATAGGTCTGTGAGCCTTTGAGTCGGGCGTGGATCACAGTTGAGGATAAGGGAATATCTTGTTCTTGCGTCGCTAGCAACGCTAAAATACAAACTGATTGTTCAAACCCTCGCTTTAACTGCATATTTTCACCCCCTATAGTTGCTTATAAAATAACAATTGTGAACGATTTTCTTGGACAACGAACCACTCATTGACAACATATTTTTCGATGACTTCAAAACCACAGCGCTCTAGTAATTTGATCGATGCTTGATTTCGCTTGGCGACTCGTGCTTCTAGTCCGACCGCACCTTTGCTTTGGGCGAGCTGGCTAAGTGCTCTAAGCGCTTCGGTCATATAGCCTTTATGCCAATAATTCTGATTTAGCACGTAACCTACCTCAAAGACCAGTCCAGCTTGGTGGGCAGAAGCTTCATATAGACCGATATTGCCAATGACTTTTTGCTGTTCTTTGAGTTCGATCACAAATTGCTTTTTACTTTGTAACATTTTCCCAAAAAATAGCGCCTGCATCAATGTATCACACGGCATAAAGCCCGCATCTTTGGCCACTTGTTTTTGACTAGTGTATTCTAAAACATCGGCTGCATCTAATGGATCAAAGTTTCTCAACAAAAGGCGCCTTGTCTCTAGCATCGCACCCACCTCGTTTGGCGACATTCATTATCTAAATTATACGCTTGCCTTACTTTAATTACCATCATCTACCCGGTTTATTTTGATCATTTTGTCGCTTTTTGCTCCGCGCTTCAAAGGTGTAGTCCAAATTCGTCACTTTTTGTGGGCGCGTTGCTAAAAATAAGCAAATGATCTCACCAACTACTGTTAAAGCTAAAACAACATAGAGCACAGGGATCTCAGCATCCCGAAAACGACGGATCAAACCAGTAAACATTTCTAAAATGTAAAAACACATCAAAAAATAAACCATGATCTCCATTGCCAGCATTGCAGAATCCGGTGCCACTAACTGCCAAATTTGGACAATAAATGCAAGTGGGAACGTCAACAAGACCGTCAGCATCGTGACCCCTAAATAGCCCCACCAAAAATCGGCTCGGCCCATCCGTTTATCAGTTCTAAACGTGTCACGTAACATCAATTTAGTAGATGCGATCAAGTTAGGCTCGGGATTCTCATTTTTCCCAAAAGTCCGGTTTTCTTGTGCAACTTTGGCTTTAGCTTGCCTTTTAGCCAGATATTTTTCATTTTCCGCTCTGATCTGATCAACTAATTCAGCTAGATTCTGTGCATCTTTTTCAAGCTTAGGCTCGGGCGTGGCCTCAGCTTTCTTTTCCTCAGTTTCTCTTGGCGTCTCACGGTACTCAAAGATCGCTTGATCATGACCACAATAAGGACAATAGTTGGAATTGACGGGGATCTTTTCTTCGCACTTGCGACAAGTTTTTTTCTCACCATCTAGCTCACGTTCCTGTAAGACACCGCAATAAGGACAATGCATGCGTGCTTCATCGATCTTGCGACCACAGCGTTGACAATAAACCATAATTTTTTGCATCCTTTCGTTACTTGTTTTTACTATTATAACGTAAATTCTTTTAACGGGGCTAATAGTCTTAAACCTTTAAATCGCTTTGAGTAGAGCCTTACCCTTGTTATAATGATTCACGAACATACTTTAATAAATTATTAAAATTTATACTGTGATAATTTGCTAAAATTAATATGTTTAGTATTTTAAATAGATAAAGGGGTAGTTTTAATATGCTACATACAGCATTACTTATGCTCGGTGTCGGTATTTTTGCCGGTATCATGGGATCTATTCTCGGAATCGGCGGTGGAATGATCGTTACCCCGATCGTCACTCTTGCGATGGGTCTTGATATCAAATATGCGATCGGTGCTAGTATCATCGCTGTCATCGCCACCAGTTCTGGTTCAACGATCGCTTTTCTAAAAGATGATGTGTTGAACTTACGAGTCGCGATGTTTCTTGAGATCGCAACTACGATCGGAGCGATCATCGGAGCCTTATTGACTGGAGCCTTTGATCCGATGATCTTATATGTTCTTTTTGGCAGTCTGTTGGTCTTCTCTAGCTGGAACATGTACCGTAAAATACGAAGTGGCCAAGAAGTCTTACAACAAGTCAAGGCCGATAAATGGGCCGATAAATTCAATCTTAATAGCTCTTATTATGATAAAAACACTAAACAGCAGATCGATTATCAAGTAGAAAACGTCCCCGGTGGTTTCTTGATCATGCTTGGAGCAGGTCTAGCATCTGGGATGCTTGGGATCGGCTCAGGTGCCTTTAAAGTCATGGCAATGGATGGAGCAATGAAGATGCCACTCAAGCCTTCAAGTGCTACCAGCAACTTAATGATGGGCGTTACGGCTGCGGCTAGTGCAACGGTCTACTTCTTTAATGGTTCGATCAGACCTGATCTAGCCGTTCCTTTAGCCTTAGGGATCTTAGGTGGTTCAACGATCGGGACTCGGATCATGCAGATCTTACCTTCAAAGATCATTCGCCTGATCTTTATCCCGATCCTACTTTACTTAGGGTTACAAATGATTCTTAAAGGATTTGGGGTGACGATTTAAAATGTCAAAAAATAACTCTACACGAAAAGAAATGTTAGCCGTCGAGATCGTGATCGGTAAAATAATGCGTATCGGCGTCTTATTCTCAGCTGCCGTAATGATCTTAGGCTTTGCTATGTTTTTGATCACAGGCCACAGCGGTTATCCTGATACGAGCTTTCCAACTACTTTACCTGCGATCTGGCAAGGACTCATAAGTTTTAAAGCGTATGCTTATATGATGGCTGGGATCTATCTTTTGATCTTGACTCCTGTTTTACGCGTGGTGATCTCGATCTATGCATTTTACCAAGAAAAAGATATGCTTTATGTCAAAATAACCAGTTTGGTCTTATTGATCTTGATCATTAGCGTTATCGTAGGCCACCATTGATTTTAAAGAAAGGACTAATTTTATGCCAAGCAACGATAAAAATCACCCTGATGACCGCTCCACTAGATCCAGCGCTGCGATCCCCAGTCGCCGTGAAACTTATCATTATCAAAAATCACACAAAGCTAGAAAACAACGCCACGCAAACTCTAGTTCCAAGCGCCGGGGATGTTTCTTTTGGACACTATTAGTCATTGTGGTCGCACTGATCTTTGGCGGACGCTATGCTTATCAAAAATATACTAGCGCCAAAAAAGCAGCTGATTCGATCTATAATTCTTCAAATATCACAAAAGCTCGTGATGTGAATTCGACCCTAAAAGATGGTCACCCGATCTCGGTCCTTTTAATGGGGACTGATACTGGTGCTTTGGGACGGACTTTCAAAGGTCGGACCGACACAATGATCATAGCCGTGCTGAATCCTGAAAAAAAGAAAATGACCGTGGTCAGCCTGCCCCGTGACACTGAAGTAGCTGTCTTTGGCCATGAAGAATACTTCCCCAGCAAACTAAATGCCGCCTATGAATACGGTGGTTCAGCCACAGCTGTTAAAACCGTCCAAAAATATCTCAACATCCCGATCGATTTTTACGCTACGATCAATATGGGCGGTTTGGAAAAACTGATCAATGCTGTTGGAGGCGTCGATGTCGACCCACTGCTAACGTTTAGCTATGATGGACAAAGCTTTGAAAAGGGCAAAAAGACCCATATGAACGGTAAACGCGCCTTAGCCTACGTACGCATGCGCTATGATGACCCTGACGGTGATTATGGCCGGCAAGCGCGGCAACGCCAGGTCTTGACGCAAGTTGCGTTTAAAGGTGCAGACCTGACTAACTTGATCAATGAAAAATTCCTTTCCACGATCTCAAAACAAATGGTGACTGATCTAAGTTTTGATGATCTCGTGATCTTAGGTAGTAAATATCGCGTTGCCACTCACGACATGCAAACCGACAGCTTACGCGGACAAGGGCAAATGATCAACGGTGAATCATTCGAAGTTCCCACAACAGAAGAAAAACAACGGATCACCGATCTCTTACGCTCAGCTCTCGACTTAAAACAAGCTTCGACTGGTAATACCCTTTCAGATTCTGCCCAGATCGACATTGAAAGTAATTAAAATAAGCTCTCACCAAGATCTGGTGAGGGCTTATTTTTTAACTAAATTGAACTGAGCTACCACGATCACAAAGAGCGTTGCGATCCCCATTAAAGCTATCATCACAGTAAATAACATGTTATACGATGAATTATCCACGATCAAGCCACCAGCTAAGGGGCCGATCGCCCGACCTAAAGCGGCAAAAACACTGACTGCGCCTTGATATTTGCCCTTTTCACTTAAAGTACTCAAGTTATCAACAACAGCTGGGATCGTTGGAAAAGTCAAGATCTCTCCCAAAGTCACGATCACCATCGTTAAGATAAAGTGTGGATAATCGGTAGCAAATAATAATGTAAAAAAGCCAAGGACAAATAGGGCTGACCCTAAATAAAGCTTATAGATCAGCTTTATCTTTAAAATATCATCCAATAGCTTATTTAGTATCGGCTGACCACAAACGATCACGAGCCCATTGATCGTCCACAAGAAGCCATAACTCTTAACAGAGATCCCCAATGATTCCATGTAGATCGACAAATTGCTCTGCCATTGCGAATATCCGGTCTCGATCGCAAAAAAGAGAATTAAGATCGCCAAGATGACCCAGACATAGCGCAGTGGCGTCTTATCATGACCTTTTTTAGCCACCTGTTCTTTGACCAATGCTGCTTTTGGCACATAATAATGACGGTAGACCACGAGCCAAAAGAAAGCAAATAAGATAAAGTTGATGATAAAGATCCATTCGATACTTATCTCGACGAGCATTCCAACCAGTAACGTTCCGATCACGACACCGACATTTTGCATGAAATATAACATATTAAAAACTTGGCGTGAGCTTTTTTCTTTGATCCCAGTGGCTAATGAGTTTTCGATCGTGATCGCGATCCCCCCACCAAAGTTATCCAAAAGTAATAACACCGCAAATATAGGCCAGCCATTGAAAAAGATCAATAAAAAGACTGCTAACGTCGATAAAAAGATCGCTCCTAGCAACCAACGACGGGCATTTTTACGATCTTTATCATACATCTGCCCACCTAAATAACTACCAACGATCAGCGCTAATGAGTTGATAAAGAGCACTGTCCCAGCTGTAGTCAGACTTTGGCCAAGATAGTTGTGCATGTAGATCGTAGTCAGTGGCCACAATAAACTACTGCCGACCGAAACGATAAAACTTCCACATAATAACCAGCTTAATTTTAATTCCTTTTTAGCCATAAATTCCCCCTAAAATAGCAAAAAAGAGACCGTACAAGACAGCCTCTTTTCGATTCAAAAGTCTAAGCCTTATTACTTAGACCACTTATTAGTCTTTTACTACGTTAGCAGCTTGTGGTCCGCGTTCGCTTTCTTCAACATCGAAAGTTACGTGTTGGCCTTCATCTAAAGTCTTGAAGCCTTCACCTTGGATAGCTGAGAAGTGTACGAATACGTCGCTACCATCTTCGCGTGTGATAAAGCCAAAACCTTTATCTGCGTTAAACCATTTAACTGTTCCTTGTTCCATAATAATTGAACTCCTCCTTGCGCCGATCACGGCACATTAAAAATATATTGTAATTCCTCTAATCAGCGCATAATGGAGAAAGTTATCAAAGATAAATCCTAGCCACAATAGCCTATACAGAAATACGACTATAATTATAGCACACGATTTTTTTTAATGATACTAAAAAGACTTATTTGACAAAAATATAATGTGCAGCCTTATAACCAATACTTGTTTCTTGCCCATTTTGGGTAAAGCGTAAACGGATCGGGCCTTCAAACGGTGCATGTTCCAACACCTCTAAAGTGTCTCCGATCTTAATATCGATGTCATCTAAGTAAGTCAAAAGATCATGATTATCGGTAAAACGATCGACTGTGATCGTATCACCTGCTTTAGCTTCAGATAATGTCAAGTGACTTTCTTCTTCATAGTGTCCGAGTTTATCGGGGATCACCCCACCATGCGGACAATATTTAGGATGGTCCAAAAATGCTTCCAGATGATCCATCAAGTTATCACTGGTCACATGTTCCAAAACTTCGGCATCACTATGCACATCTTGTAACTTATAATTTAGCTTCTCTACTAAAAAAGTCTCCCATAAGCGGTGGCGTCTAACCAATTTTTCAGCTACCTTTACACCTTCATCAGTCAAAGAGATCCCGGCATAAGGAGCATGTGTTGCTAGCCCTTCTTTCACTAGCTTATTGACCATTTCCGTCACCGAACCAGCCGCAATATTTAAACTCATCGCGATCTGTTTATTTGAGACTTTCTTTTCTCTTCCGCCTAATTCAAATATTATTTTTAGATAGTCTTCTTTTTTCGGTGTCATTTCAAGTACCTCGAAACACTTTATTTATTCCAAATAGAACTTACTTATCTATTATAACAGAACTTTGGTAAATTACAGGCTTTCAGACTGCTAGTTTCCAAATTCTTTAGCGATGACTAAGCGCATATCCTGTGGAAGCGAACTAGAAAATTCTAGATATTTACCTGTAAATGGATCAGTAAAACCCAGTTTACCGGCATGCAAGGCTTGGCGCATGATCAGATCGCATTTTCCACCGTAAAGTCGATCTCCTAAAAGCGGATGTCCATGTTCACTAAAATGGACTCGGATCTGATGCGTTCTACCTGTGTGCAGTTTGACTTGAACAAGCGATACTGATGCTGAACTTTTTTCAAGCCAGTATTCACTTTTAGCAAAACGCCCACTAGGATCGATCTGATATCTGATCTCATCAGCAACACGAGCGATCGGTCCTTCAATAAAGCCATGCTCTTGTTTGACCTTTCCATGAACTAAGGCAAAATAACGCTTATCCATTCGATGAGAGCTAACTTGGCTAGCGATCTGCGCTTGAGCAAAGCTGTGCTTAGCAAACAAGACTAAGCCACTAGTAAACCGATCTAAGCGCGTAATGATCCGCGGAGCTTTAGTCAATGAATTTTGTTGGATAAGATAGCCCTTGACGCGATTGACCAACGTATCTTTTTGATCACTTGGACCAGGAACACTCGTCAGACCGGCTGGCTTATCAACTACCAACCAAAATTCATCTTCATAGACGACTTTTATTGGTCCATAACTGACCATAACATTTTCTTCATTAGCATCTGGTGGTAACTCAAGGGTCACTGTCGTTGGTTTTTGCAATAAAACAGTGAGTTTAGTTATTTTACCGTCAAGCATAACTCTCCCATGTCCTTTTTTAAGCTTGCCATATAACCGCTGGCTGACTCCTTGCTTATGTAAAAAATGTTTCAACGTTTGTGGTTTTTCATCTTCTTTTTGCCAGGTGATTTTCATTTGATCCCTCTTTCTAACGCCAATAGATCATTATCAAAATGTCAAAGATCATCACAAAAAGTAGCAATAATAGCATAGCTTTGAGCCAAAAATCTTGTGCAACGATCAATGGTGCTAATAAATTACCCAAACAGTACCAAGTGACCCCAAGTAAGATAATTATCATTTCAGCATAATTTCGTTTAGGCAACATCTTTGTCCCCCCTTGCCTTTAAAGCGATAACACATCCACATCTTTACTATACCAACTAGACTTATCAGGTGCAATCACTTGTATGAATTGTAAGTTGATTTATAGTAAAATGTAAACTAGTTTACTAATATTACGAGAGAAGTGAATTTTTGTGACACACCTTACCTATAAAAAATACCGTCCCTTATATGCAACGATCTATCTAGTGGTCTTCATCATTTTAGCAACTTTGGTCAAACTAAAGTCACCACTCATCACTAGCTTTGATACTGCTATCCAAAAGCTCCTCTTGCCGATAACTACTCCGGATATGACCGCTTTAGTCGATAAAATAACTTTCTTAGGTGGACCAGAGATGTCATTTGTCTACTGTTTATTGCTTTGCCTGATCGTTTACTTGCTTCATGATACATCTGATGCATTGTGGGCTTTAAGTACTGTTGTTTGTTGCAATTTGATCAACTGGATCGTAAAAAATGTTGTAGCTCGGATGCGCCCAAGTGATCGTCTAGTTGAGATCAGTGGCTATAGTTTTCCCAGTGGTCATACTTTTGGAACTGCTCTATTTGTATTGTTAGTCTTCTTTTTATTTTTACCACATATCCAAACAAAGGGGCTAAAAACTTTACTGCATATAGTTGGGGTCCTTTGGATCATCATTATCGCTTTGACGCGGATCTATCTTCATGTTCACTATCCGACCGATACGATCGCAAGTATTTTTTTAGTCGGTTTTTTGTTTGAATGTTCTTTGATCATCACTGATAATTATCAGCGCCAAAAGAAAGCTTAAAAAGGTTTGGTCAGAGCGACCAAACCTTTTTTACACTCTAGCATTTAATTTATCAGCATCGATCAGATCAGGACTATCAGGCATGCGACTTTTTAGGCCCCAATAATAAAAGACTAGGCTCACACCAATTATGATAAAGAAATCATAGGGATATTTGATCCAATCTTGCCCGTTAAAACCTTTGCTCCCTGCATAAGACATCACCGACAAAAAGACCAAATGCGCTAAGAGCCAGCCACCACTTTTTAGCTGGTGTTTCCATGAGATCTGACCATTTTTGTGATCATAATACATATACAACGGTAAGCCCAATAAGATCGCAAAAATAACTTGAACTGTCGTCGGCCACATTGCCCAATAGATCGCTAAACTTGCGATCACAAATGTCACTGGTGCGATCACTGGCATCCATTTAGACTGCACTGGTCGTGTATAATTTGGCCGCAGCTTACGAAATGACATCACGGTCACTGGTCCAGTAGCATAAGCGATCAAGGTCGCTGTTGCCATCACACTGGCTAGTAAGCTCCAATCACGAAAGACCATAACTAACAAAGCACCCACTGCAAAATTTGCTAAATAAGCAAAACGTGGATTGCCATAAGTACTATCAACTTCGCCTAACCACTTTGGGATCCGGCGATTCAAAGTCATTGCCGCTAAAGTTCGACCTGAAGTAGCTGCAAATGAGACCCCTGTGCCAAAAGGTGAAACAAACGCATCTAAATACAAGAGGACAGCTAGCCAATGAATCCCAAGTAAGATAGCGATATCAGCAAAAGGCGAATCAAAATTCAAACCACTCCAACCATATTTTGCCAATTGAGTTGGAGTGATCGCGCCGATATAAGCGATCTGTAACAGGATATAGATGATCGTTGCAACTGTTAATGAGATCGTGATCGCCCGAAAAATATTTTTTTGTGGATCTTTGATCTCACCTCCAATGTTGATCACCGTTTGAAAAGCATTATACGATAAAATGATCCCCGAAACTGTAGTCGCTTCAAAGACAGGACTTGAACCATTTGGCATAAATTCATGCCATGTGCTCCCAAAGTTTTCTACATAAAAACCTGAACTCACTAGTAAAATGATCGTCAATAAGGGGATCGCGATCTTAAAGACCGAGATCAAATTCGTAAAGCGCGTTAAAACACTGACTGACCAAAAGTTCAATAAGGTAAAGACGACCATAAACAAAAAGACTACGATCAAGCCCTTACCCGTGATCTGACCGTTTTGCATAAAATCATTGGTCCAATTAGCCCATTTCCAAGGCCACGTACTCATATATTGGACTGCAGCGACTGCTTCGATCGGGATCAAAGCTACTAACGATAGCCAATTAGCCCAAGAAGCGATAAACCCCACCAAAGGCCCATGGCTATACTGCGGATAGCGACTCATTCCTCCACTTTCAGGCAACATAACACCTAATTCGATGTAATTAAAAGCCACGATCCCGATCACGACCGCTCCAATAACCCAGGAAATAACAGCCGCTGGACCAGCCACACTAGCCGCCTCACTTGAGCCAAAAAGCCAGCCCGATCCGATCAAAGAACTAAGCGCTAACATAGTAGCTGAAAATAAACTTATACTTCTTTTTTGCACGAATTGCACCTCAAATAAAATCAAGTGCAAAGTGGTACTTTGCACTTGTGGATATCATTATGTTATCATTTATTAGAATGTTGCGCAATTTTTCTTTGGTATGCATTAAAAACAACTGAGTTTTCTACTTGCTAGCTCAACTACTCTTTTTCTGACTATATGCTCCATAACTCGTAGCCAATACTACAAACACACAAAACCCCTAAACTGATGATACCTAGCTTAGGGGCTTACTTTATTCAAAACTATTCTTGTTGCTCAATTCATTGAACCAGTGTCCTGACTTTTTCAATGTTTTGATCTGAGTATGGATATCATCGCGGATCAAACCATAGCGATTACGGTACGCATTCTTCCACGACCAACAATCGATCCCTGTCCAAACAAAATAACCATGACAGTTAGAACCTGCCTTTATCCCACGATGCAAAGCTTTGAGATGCTTTTTCATAAACTCGATCCGATAATCATCACAAACCATCCCTTTTGCATCCATGAAACGCTCTTCACCTGAGACACCCATCCCATTTTCAGAAACGAACCATTCGATATTGTGGTAGTTATCACGGATATTTACCGCAATATCGTATAAAGCTTCTGGATAGATCTCCCACCCTTTATCGACATTCATCACTCTACCAGGCATCTCATACTCATCAAAGTAAATATCTGGCATCCAAGGCTGTAAGCTGTCTGGCGAAACAGCGGGGGCTTTGACTCTAAATGGATGATAGAAATTGACGCCTAAGACATCAACGGTCTGTTCTTTTAATAACTGTAACTCGGCTGGCGTTTGTTCCCATAAGACACCATCACGCTCTAAGATCTCAACTAATTTTTGCGGATAGTGTCCTAAAACAGCTGGTTCTAAAAACATCTTATTGGCCCAAAGTTCAGCAAACTCAGCAGCCTCTTTATCAGCCAGACTATCACTAGCTGGATAGGCTGGTGTCAGATTCAGGATCGTCCCGATCTTTTTAGACTCATCTTGTCCATAAAGTTCACGGAAAGCCTTGATCGCTTTGGCCGAAGCTAAGTTCAAGTTGTAAGCTACTTGAACTGCCAACGGGCCATCGACTTTTAGCGGATAGTGGAATTGATAGAGATATCCCCCATCTAAGATCACTTTAGGTTCGTTAAAAGTAAACCAATGATCGACCCGATCGCCGTAAAGTTCAAAACACTTCTTGGCAAAGCCACAAAAGAGATCGGTCACATGCTTAGACTCAAAGCCACCGTATTTATGCTGTAGTTCAACTGGCATATCAAAATGACACAAATTGATATATGGTGTGATATCGTTAGCCAACATGGCATCGATCACACGGCTATAAAAGTCAGCCCCTTTTGGATCGACTTCACAAGTTTCAAAGTCCGCGATCAAACGGCTCCATTGGATCGAAGTTCGTAAAGCTTTGATCCCAGCTTGATGCATCAGCTTTAAATCGTTTTCATAATCATTGTAAAAATTAGACGTCGTATCTGGGCCTACCCCAGCATAAAATTCATCTGGTGCTTGCGTATACCAATAGTCAAAAACATTTTGATGGCGTTTTTTAAAATTACCTTCTGATTGCGGACCAGATGTTGCTGCTCCCCAAACGAAATTCTTTGGAAATGTATACATCGTTTTCATGCCTCCATTTTGTGTTCAAAATTGATCGCAGCGCCTAAAAGATTTGCCTGCTCATGATATTTGCAAACTGTTATTTCAGGCAATACTTCAGCGATCTCAACGTGTTCTTTGATCTTAGCTAAGTGTGCGCGTAGCATCGGTAAAAGTTGTTCATTTTTCGAGATCGCGCCTCCGATAATGAAAAGCTCTGGGTCAAAACTATACTGCAGATCATAGATCAAAGTCGCTAATGTCTGCATTGCTTGCTTGACTTCGGCTTTAGCTAGCTCATCACCAGCTAAAGCTTTTTTGAAGACTTCTTTACCACTGCTATTTTGTCTTGTTTTAGCATTGTAGCGCTTGGCTAAACTAACGGGCGAAACTGCTTGACTGACAGTCATTTCTTGTCCGAGCAGTAAGTAACCGACCTCACCTGCCAAGAGATGGGCACCGTGACAGATGCGTTTATTTTCAACCAAAGCACCACCAACACCAGTCCCGATCACTAAAAAGATCGCATCTTTGACATCTTTGCCCGCTCCATCGACCATTTCAGCTAAAGCCGCACAATTGGCATCATTTTCTAAACTGACCGGTAAGCCAAAACGCTTTTCCAATTCGGCTTGGATCTTAAAATTGTGGATATAGGGTAATGCACTTGCTCCTTTTATCACACCGCTTTTTTGGTCGACTGCTCCCGGGCTGCTGATCGCAATTCCTTTTATCGGGTATTGTTTTTTTAATGTCTCAACGACAGCTTCCAAGCAAGTATAAAATTCGGCTAACGTTTTAGGTGTTGGCTTTGCTGGCAAAACTTCTAAATTTGGACCTTGTTTTAACCCAAATTTGATCGTCGTGCCACCAATATCGATCAAGATCAAGTTCTCCATGGCACCCTCCTAATTGTATATACTTTTATCTCTAGTAAAAAAGGTGCGCTGTATGCTTGGCGCACCTTTTTAATTATTTACCTGCTTTATCTAAGCGTTTGTAGACGGCAATGATCTCTTTTGCTAGATCAACAAATGTGATCCCTGTCATCAAATGATCCTGTGCGTGGACCATATATAGATCGATCTCAGTGTGTTCACCTTGAGCTTCTTTGGTCAACATATCAGTCTGTACATTATGTGCATCCACGATCGCTTGATTTGCGTCTTTGATCTTTTCTTCAGCCAAAGAAAAATCACCGTTTTTAGCAGCCGTGATCGCTTCGACGGCACAGTTTTTCGCATTGCCACCCGCCATGATCAGTCCCATGACGATCTGCATTCTTTCATCTGTCATCTTGCACTATCCTCTATCCCATAATTTTTTCGGCTTCATCAAGCACGTTTTTACCGTTCATCATGCCATAATCTGTCATATTGATAACTTCCATTGGCACGCCAGCAGCATCACATTTCTTTTGGACATCAGCTTTCATATATGCCACTTGTGGTCCTAACATCAATACATCTGGCTTTTTAGTTTCAAATTGATGATCGATATCAGCTACTGATTTAGCAAAGATCTCATAGTCTTTCCCACGATCCTTTGCTTCTTCTTGCATTTTTGCAACTAACATTGAAGTTGACATACCTGCTGAGCAGGCTAACATAATAATTTTTTCAGCCATTTTGATTCATCCTTTTCTTAAATAATTATTTTGTTTCATTTGCTGCTTCTTGTTGACAGAGATATTTATCGTACTTCTTAGCAAATGGCCAGTACATCGCAACTGAGATCAATAAGACGATCGCTTGCCATAATGCCATCTTCCAGCCCCCGATCAAGAAACCTGAAATGATCGGTGGTGTCGTCCATGGTGCAGCAGCCCCAGTTGGTGGAACTAAGCCAAAGTAGATCACCAAATAAGTCGAAAGTGCAACGACAACTGGTGTCATGAAAAATGGGATCGCTAACCATGGATTCATGACCAACGGGATCCCAAACAAGAAGGGTTCGTTGATGTTAAAAATACCTGGTACAGCTTCAACTTTACCTAGTGACTTGAATTGGACTGATTTGGCTGCTGTCAAGGTAAAGACAAGCAACCCGATCGTGATCCCAGAACCAGTTAAGTTGATAAAGTTGTTGTAAAATTCGTTTGTTACGATATGAGCACCATTTTGCATGGTCAATTCGCCCTTAGCCAGTAAAGCAGCGTTATCAGCAGTATTTGGTAGTAAGAAGGCACCACCGATACCACCCATGATCAAACCACCGTGGACCCCAAAGAACCAGAAGAACACGACCATGAAGGCTAAGATCAACGCACCACCAAGTGAGTCAGAAAGCCCTTGCAAAGGAGCTTGTAAAACATCGTAGATCCATTGCAACATATCGGTGTTGAACACTTTAGCAAAGAATGCATAGATCAACATCGAAACTGTGATGATCACACCAGATGGGATCATTGCTGAGAACTGGTTAGCTACGTTAGCTGGTACTTGTTCTGGCAAGGTGATCTTCCAACCAGCCTTAGCCATCGCAGTATAACTCCAACCAACTAAAAGACCGACAATGATCGCTGCGATCATCCCTTGACCACCTAACCAAGTCATGTTGATCGCACCAGTCACAGGTGAGGTCAAATAATTTTGGATGATCTGTGGTAACTTATCGATCTGTTCAGCAACTTGTGTACCGGTATAAACGACTTTGCCAGCAGCATTTGTGATCCCAGCACCATCTTTACCCATTGCTGAAACTAAGGGACTGTTAACGACTAAATTTTGTAATAACAAGAAAACTGAGAGGGCTGTTAGGCCACAAGGTAGAGCTTCTTGTTTTTCATTTCTTGCATACACATAAGCGATCCCAATTACTGTCCAAATCGAAATAATGGCAAATGTTGTTTGATATGCTTGGTTAAAGAAGACTGACCAGCCAATATCTTTGAACCATTCTTGTACCGCTGGGATCGGGAAGGAATTCAAGATCAAAAAGATCGATCCGATAATGATAAATGGTAAAGCATAGACCATACCATCTTTTAAGGCTACGATCGCCTTTGTATTCACAAATTTCATGATCGGAGGTAATATCTTAGCATTGATGAATGCCCCAAATGAGCTTTGCTTTTGTTCTGCCATCTGTTTCATCTCCATATTCTTTTAGTTTATATTAACCGTTTACAAAAGCATACACGCATCATGGGCGCCCAAAATGCAAAATACATTTTTTGTAACCGCTTAATCATCTTTTTACACATTTAGTATATATTCTCTTTTAGAATTAGTCAACTCATATACTTAAAAAGTATATACTAAATAAAAAATAGAGTTACAAAAAATATTTTAACTAATTTTGTTATATCACAAGGTCCGATCAATAACAATCAATATACTCAAAAGTGTTCTTGAAATTCAGCGCACAAAAAAGGCCGTCCGACGACGACCCTTACTTATATTCTTCGGCGAGTTCAGAGACCGATTTTTGTTCATCACGCGCCTGCAAGATCACTTTGATGACTTGCTTATCATCTAGATCAGTAACATTGACTCCATTTTTTTGGAGTTCTACTTTTGCCTGCTTGAGTTGAGCTTTTGAAATGTTATTTTGTTGAGCTAATTGAGCAGCACTCAACTCATCTTCCACGGGTGGTTGGATATTATAGCCCAACGCCCGTAGTTCTGCATCATTTGAGCGTTTTAATGCCTGCGCTTTTTGGTAAATATCATCATAGTAATTGTCTTTAATGCTACCATAACCTAAGATCACCGCAAGTTGAGTATTAGATGACGTATATTCGTAGTTTTTAGCTAATGAATCAGCTCTAGCATAGATCTGTTCAAAACTCTTTAATTGGGCGATCACTTCCTTAAGCTCCATCTGCTTTTCAGAAGCTCGCTTGACCAAAATACCTAGACCAAAATTTTTAGACGCAACTTGCTGAAAACTTGTCCGGGCTTTGCTGTATTGTTTATCTTCGATCTGATCGAGCCCTTGTTCATAGCATTTAGTTTGTTCGAGGTAGACCTTAGCCGTTTTGGCATTAGGCTTTTTCTTCAACGCATCTTGAAAGGAGATCTTGGCGGCAGAATAATTGCCATCATTAACATAGGCTTGCCCCAATTCCAGAGCTGACTTATAACTTTTAGCGGTCTCAACTCTTTTAGTCACACCATAGCCCACAAAGATGAACGCTAAAAAAAGGCCGATCACAGTCCACCATAACCATCTTTTCATCATTTCGCCTCCTATCCCGTTTATTATAGCATTTATCGGCTATTTTGACTGGAAGTTTTCCCCTGCTAGCCACGTTTCAACTAAACTGATCCAACTTTGAACAGCTGGTTCAATATAGTTGGCTTTTTTAGCGGTTTGTTTTGTCCCTAGACTAAGGCCATGACGTCCATATGGATAAAGATGCATTTCAAAAGCGACATCATGTTTACGCAAAGCTTGTGCAAATAATAAACTATTTTCTACTGGGACACTTTGATCAGCGACCGTATGCCAGATAAATGTTGGAGGTGTAGCGGCTGTGACGCGCTTTTCTAATGATAAGAATTCACGAAGCTTTAGATCTTCACCGACTAAGTTATCAAATGAACCTCTATGGCTAAATTCACCTGCTGTGATCACGGGATAACACAAGATCATCCCATTTGGTTTGATCATGTCTTTTACATAACCATGATCAATAAAAAGTCCATTTGTCCATAAAGTCCCCAAACTCGCTACTAAATGCCCACCAGCAGACATCCCCAAAATAATGATCTTATCCGGGTCAAGATCGAATTTTTTAGCATGCGAACGCACATAGCGGACACTTTCAGCTAATTCAAGCAAAGCCACCGGGTAACGCACTGGGGCACAGCTGTACCGTAAAACAAAAGCTGCTAGATCCATCCCTAAAAATTTGAAAGCCACTGCCTCAGCTTCACGATCACTTGTCATCCGATAAGCTCCACCAGGACAGATGATCACGGCTGGACGCTTACGTTTAAGGTCGATCTCAGGGGAATTATCGGGAACATAACCCGTCAATGTAGCTGTTGTTGATAGGGGTGTCGTCATTTTCTTTGTAAAGAATTTCATTTTATTCACCTCAAAAAAAGACCATCACCCTTTGGCAACAGTCTAAACTTTCATAATTACACTGGTAATACTAAAGCTAATAATGCAACTGCGATCAAACCAAAAACGACTGAAAGTCCCATTGAACGTGAGCGGTAAGCGACACCGATCACGATAACAGTTGCAAAGATCTTGGCTAGATAGCCTAAACCAACAAAAGAGTAATCCTTTGTATTGATAAAAATATCTTTAACGACCAAAGCCGTAAATAAAGATACCGGCACATATTTCATCCACTCATTGAACCATTGTGGGATCTCACGGGTAGAGAAGATACGCAACGGAATGAAACGGGGCAAAAATGCCACCACCATTGATAATAGGACTAAAATCAAATGATCCATACTCGACATATGCATAACTATTCTCCTGACTTGCTGATGACTTTGCGACTTGCTTTAGGCTTGATCTTTTTGAGTAAGAAGCCTTTTGCATGCCCGTGCTTGACTAAATAATCTTCGACCATAAATCCGACCAATGAAGCAAGCAATGTTGCCACCACAAGTCCCATCGTACTCTTGATCAAGACCATTGCGATGATCGCCAAAACAGCTGACAAAAGACTGATAAAGATCGTTAAAACATTCTTGATCTGCATGACGATCATGTATAAGAAAAGTGCCGTCAAAGCAAAATCAACGATGTCCAAATTGATGTTGATCATATTACCGATCAAACTACCGACTAAGTTAGCACCTGTCCAGAAAAGTAATGAATAATGTTCGACCATAAGTGCATCTTTAGGTGTCCAACCCTTATCTGTCGCAAATTTCAAGTAGTTGACAGCATAGTTCTCATCATTTAACGAAGCTGCAAAAAGATAGAGGAACTTTTTGCTCGTCCCCCGCATATATTGCGATAAACTCGAACCAAGTAAGGCATAGCGTAACTCGAGAAAGAACAACATGATCAAGATAGTATGCATTGGGGCATTTGCCACCAACATTGAGGCGATCATAAACTGCGCCCCACCAGAAAAGACCAACAACGAGACCAACGTTGTTAAGATCCAGCTAAATCCAGCTGCATGCAGTAAGATCCCACATGCTAACCCGATCGGAATGTAACTCAAACATAATGGCATTGAGATATCCAGGACCTCACGCCAACGTGGTTTTACATTTTCCAATTCAATTGCCTCCAGTGAAATTTAGTGACCCAAGCCACCAAAAGAATATGAAGTGCCAAAAACACTCCATGTATATAGATAAAAAACTCCCTGTAATTTTGATTATAACACATTATTGTTAATGACAAAAACCATGGCTAAGTCACTTTTAGAGTTAATTTTTTGTATACAAAAAAGGCACCCCTTATCAATTCTAGGGCGTACCTCTCACACTAACCGATAATGATTTTCTCAGTCGGCATCTTATAACTCAGATCACGATCACGCTTTCTGATAAAGAACATCAAAGTATACAACATCCCGATCCGGCCGACAAACATCAAGACCATGATCACGACCTTACCAACTGTCGACAAGCTATCCGTGATCCCAAGCGATAGCCCTGTCGTCCCAAAGGCTGAAGCCACTTCAAAGACTAATGACAATAAGGGAGCATCCTCAGTGGCTGAGAGGATAAAGACAGCTGAAATACACAACAATGTCGATAAGCTTACGACCACGATCGCTTTTTGGATATCTTCGCGACTGATCCGCCGATTGAAGATATTGATGTTATTGCGCCCACGAATAAATGAATACAGATATAGGATAAAGATCCCGATCGTCGTGGTCCGCACTCCACCACCGACAGAACTTGGGCTAGCCCCGATAAACATCAACAGTGCCAATAAAAGTAAGGTCGTGTGATTAAAATCACTCATGCTGTTGATCTGAAGCCCCGCATTTCGCGAGGAAACACTGTAAAACATGGCTGACATAAAATTATGAACACTGTCTGATCGCAGATGTAAGCCTCCATTTTCTGAAAGATAGAGCAAAACTGTTCCTGCGATCGTAAAGATAGCTGCAAAAAAGACCGCTAACTTACAAAAGAGGGAAAATCTAAACTTACGCAACCCGCGATAACGCAATTTATAGAAAAACCAAGCTTCGATCTCAGTCAAAACAGGATATCCGATACTACCGATGATCACTAAGACCATAATGATCACTAAAAAACCATAGTCTTGACTAAAAGGTGCGATCGAATCACCAGTAACATCAAAACCTGCATTGGTCACCGCACTGATCGAGATGTACATCCCATGGAAAAGAGCAGCGGAAAAACTATCATAGACGTGACGCCACATGAAATACAGGGAAAACAACAGTCCAAAGACTAATTGGACCATGATCATCAATCCAAAGACCGAAGTCACTAATTTGACCATCCCACTTAAGCGCGGTTGGTTCATATCAAATTGGATCAGCTGACGTTGATGTAACCCGATGCGTCGACCCGTCAAGACCATCGCAACGGTGGCCAACATCGTGACCCCAAAGCCCCCAACTTGGAACAGGACTTCTAGCAAGATGACACCATACTCATTATAGACTTGGTCAATCGGAAAAGTCGACAGACCCGTCACACTGATCGTCGAGATCGCCATGAACAAATTATCTAAGATCGTCGTTTCTGGTGCATCAGGCAACTTGATCCATGGTAAACACAATAGACCAAAAGTAATGATCGTCGCGATGCCGTAATATGCAACTAACAATTGGATCGGGGTCGCTTCACGATACTTGGCCCTGATCTTTTTCTTTAACCTATAAAACATTTTTAAACTATCCTAACTTGGCGATCTATTTGATCACCTGCATTTTTGAATAACTGATCACGATCTTTTGTTTCAACTCGATCGCCGTAACTGTATTCTCAAATTCAGGGTCAAAGATGATGATCGCCGAATTACGCAACTGCTTTTCGACGGTCCCCTTGTAGTGATGGCGCTGATAAACAAACTCGACATGGGTCCCAGGGACAAACGGCTTACCTTTAGCTGAAATTTCGATCTTCTTTTCTTCATTTCGCCGTGGCTTTCTTTTTTCCATCTTTTTCATCTCCCTTACTTAAATACGTCTCCATTATAACGCAGATCCAACTTGATTTAAGAGATGAGATCCCCTATCAAACATCTTTTCTGAGCATCGTCAATGATTGGCGTAAGGAAGCCCAGATCCCTTTTTGATTGTAGACTAATACATTTACTCGATACATTCTAGCAGAAAAGGCAGCTAAGACCAAGGTGCTCAAGACTAAAATAACCAGGGAAATACTTGCACCCATGATCCCTGCTGTTCCATTGGCTAAAACGATCGGCATCAAGATCATGGAGAAAAATGGAATATAGCTACAGATCGTCACGATAAAGTTGCTTGGATCATTTGTAGCAACGACTAAGCCTAGCATGTAACCTGCCATCACCAAATACGTTACTGGCATGATCGCTTTTGGTGCATCCTCGGCCCGATTGACCAAAGAACCACACAAAGCAGCTAAGACCGCATAAAAGAGGGCACCAGCCAGAATAAAGAAGATCAACAAGATGATAAAACTCGGTTCGATCCCGGTGAAATTTAAATTAGCTAACATTTCATTTAGGCTACTGCTATCACGCATGACAAAGGCTCCAACTCCGAGCAAGAGCCCCGTTGCTACCAATTGAGTCAAAGTGGCTAAGATCACCCCTAATAATTTACCGTAGAAATGTGTCTTAGCATTTGTACTGGATAAGATGACTTCCATGATCCGCATTCCTTTTTCACCCGCGATCTCTTGAGCAATCAAACTCGCATAGGTCAAAACTAAAAAGAACGTGAAGATACAAGCTGCATAACTCAAGGCAAATTTGACCCCTGAGCTATCATTTGACGTCTTGACTTTGCCATCATCAGTAAAGAAGATCTCTTTACCTTCAAGCTTAGCTGGTTGCAATAGTTCGAAAACTTGGTCTTGTGTCAACTTATATTCACCTGCTTTAAGCGAGGTCTGTAAGCCATTTAGTCCCTGTTGGAGATTAGCCATCGTAGCATCGTCGGGGACATTTTCGCCATAGACAGTGCTGGTCAACTTACCATTTTTTTGAGTCAAGACTAAGTAATGATCTAACTTTTCAGCTTGTACCTGCTTTTGAGCCTCCTTGACTGAATCCACCTGTTTTAACTTCAGATCAGGCAATTTTTGTTGCACTAAAGCTTTGGCTAAAACTGGTTGATCGGAATAGATCCCGATCTTAGTCGTCTCTTGTCCGCTATCCATGATCGCACCGATCAAAAAGCCGACCAATACCACGATAAATGGCATAAATACCCCGATCAAAAAACTCGGTGATTTGACCGTTTTACGATATACATCACTTGCGATCACCCATAATTTCTCAAAATTCATCTTTTTCACCCGCCTTTAGTTTGAAGATCTCTTCTAGTGTCAACGTTTCTTGGCTAAAGGTCGGGATATATCCATCCTTTGTTGCCAGTTCAAACAATTTTCGTCCAGCTGCTGGGTCAGACAAAGTTATCTCTAACCTTCGTCTACTCTCTTTGACATCCACTACCCCTAAGACCGCTTGAACCTCAGCTTTAGTCAATGGTGATTCCAAAAAGACTTTGATCTTACCAAACGAATCTTTGATGTCTTGAACTTTGCCCGCCAAAACTTGCCGACCATCTTTGATCATCACTAGGCGATCACAGATCTGTTCTACATTTGCCATGTTATGACTTGAAAAGATCACACAAGAACCTTGTTTGCGCAAAGCGATGATCGCATCCTGCATGATCTGAGCATTGACAGGATCTAGCCCACTAAAAGGTTCATCTAAAATGACTAATTTGGGCTCATGGATCAAAGTGGTGATCAACTGGACTTTTTGTTGATTTCCCTTGGATAAAGATTTGATCTTATCAGTCTTTTTACCTTTAACTTGCAAATGCTCCATCCAATAATCGAGTTTTCCTTTGATCTCACGTGGTGTTTTTCCACGTAATTTCCCAAAGTACATGACTTGTTGTTCGATCGTTTCTTTAGGATAAAGGCCCCGTTCTTCGGGCAAATAACCGATCAGATCTTTTTGTTTTTCACCGATCTTTTCGCCATTCCAGAGAACTTTCCCTGCTGTTGGTTGCATCAAGCCCAACAACATCCGAAAAGTCGTCGTCTTGCCCGAACCATTTTGACCCACAAGCCCCAAGATCTCACCGTCTTTTATCTCAAAAGACAGATCTTGTACGGCTTTTAGAGTGCCAAAGTTTTTAGCTAAGTGTTCCACCGATAACATTTATTCCACCTCAGTTTCTTTGTCGTACCATCTGAAAATATTTTTCCAGATAGATCTTATGTGCAGCTGCAATGATAATATTGTACAACATGACCTTTTGCTCGGAACGCTCCCCCGTTTCAAAACTCAACGCTTGCTCTTCAAAGACTGCGAGCAATGTCTGTTCCAACTCTTCACGAAAATACGTGTATGCGGTTTGGATCGGATACGTCTCGCGTTGTACTTTGACAAGCAATTTTAAATCATCTAAGGCTAAGACCGTCTTAGAAATGGTGATAAAAAAAAGATAAGCGATCTGCTCGCGCGAATATTGTTTCTTTTCTGGTCGAGCGATCATTTTTTTCTTAACATAATTGCTGATCATTGATGGGGTCAGTTCACTACCTAAAAGTGGTTCTAGATACTTGTTGATAAATGTAGCTGTCTGTTCCAAATAAAGTCCCACATCAGGTATCTCTTCAAAAGTAGGAAGTTTAAAGTAAGTAGCATTCTCCTGTTGTAAAATTTTTTTCATTGTTTACATCCTTTCCTAAATTATAGCTTATCCTTTCTTGTTCACGCTATCAATATCTTTTGACAAATCGATAACATCTGTTTATACTCAAATATACCATAAGTTTTTTAAAAACCGATAAAAAAGTATACAAAAACTTCTACAAAGGAATAATAGAGATGAAATATAAGATCATTGCCGATTCCGGCTCAAATGTAACAACTTTAGCAGACACGGATTTTGCCAGTGTACCGATCACGATCATGGCTGGTGGCAAAGAATACATCGATGATATCGACTTAGATGTCTTAGCGATGACCGATGAATTACGCGAATTATCCACCAAGAGCAGTACTGCTTGTCCCAATATCGATCAGTGGCTAACTGCCTTTGGTCAAGCTGATATCATCGTGGCCGTCACGATCACTGGCGCGTTATCGGGGAGCTATTCTGCTGCTATGCAAGCACGAAAACAATATTTAGAAAAACATCCTAACGCCCAGATCCTTGTTTTAGATTCGCAGTCAGCTGGACCACGGATGCAACTTTTGCTCGAATACGCCGCTAAATTATTCGCAGCTAATGCACCTTTTAACGAGATCAAAAGCAAATTAACGGCTTATCAACAACACACGGGGCTTTTGTTCTCACTTGAATCCCTGACCAACTTAGTCAATAATGGACGGATCAGTGCTACGGCAGCTATGATCTCAAACATGCTCAAGCTGCGCATCGTCGGAACTGATACTAAAGGAAAACTTACTCCTGTCGGCAAAGCCCGCGGACAAGCAAAAGCTATCAGTCTATTGTTAAAAGAAATGCAGGCGCAAGGTTTTAACGGTAAAAAAGCCTGCATCGCCCATTGCTTCAATGAAACTGGGGCCAAGTTACTTTCCCAAAAGATCAAGGAAGCTTATCCTGATTGTGCGATAACGCTCACTACAACTCGTGGTGTTTGCAGCTATTACGCTGAAGTCGGGGGGTTGATGGTCGGCTTTGAAAAACAATAATATATACTAATCGCCTAGAGTATCACTATGATGCAAAATACGCATCTGAGTTATATAGCTTAAACGTGTTCGACAACTCCTTGTAAATAACGAGAGTGCCACTATGATGCAAAAATACGCATCTGAGCTATATAGCCGAAACGTGTTCGACAGCACAACTCCTAGTAGATAATAAAAGAACCGCTATGATGCAAAATACGCATCATAGCGGTTCTTTTATTATCTATACGGAGCTACCCGTGCTGTCGAACACTCTAGTCGTTTAAGTTTTGATCCTCTACATCAACGTAAGTAACTTTACTACGTTCAGCATTCATTGCTACCCAAAGTAAAGCGATCGAAGCGATGATATAGATCAATTGGACTCCGACAGAGATCCAAACTTGATTTGCACCTAGACCTGATGTCAATGATTCACGGAAACCGTAAACTGAGTAAGTCATTGGCAAGAATGGATTTACCATTTGGAAGAACCCGCCCATCGCACGGGTAACTTGAATTGGGAAGGACCCACCACAAGAACCTAGCTGGATGACCAAGAAGATGATCCCTAGGAAACGTCCGATATTGCCAAACGCAACTGCCAAGAACATCACGATAAAGGTACTTGCAAGGGCAAAGAACCAAGCATTGATCAAGGTTGCCCCTAAGTGATCTGGGTGTAAGCCAGCTGCCATCATCAAGAGAACTTCAACTACTGAAGTCCCAGTAGCAACAAGAGCACCAACTGAGAGCTTGCTCAACCACCATTCTGTTGCACTAGCATCTGGATCGGATAAGCGACGTACTGGGTAAACTAAGTTGAAGACCAAAGCACCAACATACAATGCAACTGATAGCATGTATGGAGCTAAAGCATAACCATAGTTTGGTACATAACTGTAACTCTTATGCTTGAGTTCAGTTGGAGAAGCAAACATATTTGAAGTCTTAGAAGATAAGTTCTTCGTATTATCGTTTACTTGTTCTGAACCTTGTGCCAAGACCTTAGCTAATTTACTATTGCCTTGTTCTAATTGAGTAGCACCAGCAGCCAATTTAGGTGAGTTAGCGTTCAATTGTTGGGTCCCATTAGCTAATTGGTTCACGCCAGATGTCAAAGTAGGAACTTGAGCATTCATTTGGCCTAAACCACCGGCTAATTGACTTGCACCACTGCGTAAAGCAGCTGAGTTAGCAGCAAGTTGGCTCGTACCAGCAGCAAGTTGGTCGATACCGCCTGTCAATGTTGGCACTTGTGCGTTCAATTGGCCTAAACCACCAGCCAATTGGTTTGCGCCTGATGTCAAAGCACTAGAGTTAGCTACAAGTTGACCTGTACCAGAAGCAAGTTGATCGATCCCACCTGTCAACGTTGGTACTTGACCATTCAATTGGCCTAAACCACCGGCTAATTGATTTGCACCTGATGTCAAAGCTTGGTTATTAGCAACTAATTTGCTTGCACCAGCATAAGCTTGGTCCACACCTAATGTGTATTCATTAACACCAGATTTCAAAGTTGCTGAACCAGTAGCTAACTTATCAGCCCCTGCTCTCAACTCTTCTAATTGTGAAGTTAGCCCTTGAAGATCATCCAATTTGGAAGTATCTACTGTATTCAACTTGTCTAGCAAGGCATTTACTTGTGTGACATATCCTTGCATTTGTTGAGCATTTTGCAAGAGCGGTGCTAAGCTATTTTGTGCTTGTGTCAATTGTTCTTTAAATGTTTGTGCTGCCGCACCAGCTGCTTGAATGTTTTGACCAGCTGCTTGGTTCTTAGCGATCGCATCAGCTAATTTTTGTTGATCTTCAGCAGATAACTTATCTTTATTAGCTGCAAGCACTTCACCAACTTCTTTAGCTGATCCGGAAATATTGTTTCCTGCGCTGCCTAAATTCGTTGTTAGCTCTTGACTGAACTTATCAGCACTTGAATTGATCCCACCTAATAGAGTAGGTAAACCGTTCATTGTATTTTGCAATTCTTGCAATTGTTTTTGGATCGCAGGTGCATTTTGTTTCAATTGCTTCAAACCTGCGATCGCTTGTTTAGTATCATTAGAGTTCAACTGATCAATAATAGTAGCTGTCTTAGAATTGATCATGTTTGCCAACACTTGGTTACCAGCAGCTAGATCGCTAGCACCTTGTCTAAGTGCATCTGAGTTAGCATGTAATTTAGCTAAACCACCATTTAATTGAGCTACTCCAGCAGTATAAGTGTTCAAACCACTATTCAATGTATTTGAACCAGTAGCTAATTGACCAACACCACTAGCTAATGCGCCGGTACCATTTTGTAATCGTAAGACACCATTATTGACTTGACCCACACCGTTTGTATATGTGCCCAAACCATTTGCCAACGTATTAGATCCAGTGGCTAATTGGCCCACACCACTAGCTAATGCGCCAGTACCATTTTGTAATTGGGAAACACCGTTGTTTACTTGGTCAACACCGGCTGTATAAGTGTTGATCCCATTAGCTAAAGTATTTGAACCGTCAGCTAACTTCAAAACACCTTGGCCCAAAGGTACCACACCAGTTCGCAACTTGATCACACCGTCATTTACTTGGGAGACACCGGCTGTGTAGGTATTGATCCCATCAGATAAAGTCTTTGAACCATCGCTGAGTTGTTTTGAACCCTTAGCTGCCGTGTTAAAGCCCTTACCGACTTGCTTGATCACCCCAAAGACTGTATCTGCATATGACGTTGAAACAGTTTCTTTGACCTGAGCATTAACTTGTTTAGCCCCTTCTTCACTGATAACTTTACCGATATAGTTGAGGGAGTCATTGGTCGTATATTGTAATTCCATCTTCTTAGGATCTTTGTCCAAAACAGTTGTTGCATTCTTGGAGAAGTCCTTAGGGATCGTAATTACCATATAGTATTCTTTATGGCTAAGACCATATTCAGCATCTTTTTTAGAAACAAAATGCCAATCTAAACCATCATTTTTCTTCAAATTCTTGACTAACTGATCACCCACATCGAGTTTCTTACCGCGGAAATTTACCGCTCTGTCTTCATTAACTACGGCTACAGGTAAATACTTAGCATCGCCGTATGGATTCCAAACAGATTTCAAGAAGAACACAGAGTATAAGAATGGGATAAACATAATAGCCAAAATTGCAGCTAAAAGCATCTTTTGACTCTTGATATGTTTAAATTCAGCTTTGATCGTCTTCAAGATAATTTCACTCCTTAACCTATAATAATTTATTGCTGTCTAATAATATACACTGAATGTCCACGAAAAACAAATTATAATATTTTATATATATAATGCTATGTAAACGGAAACACCCTTGATAGACATAGTTTTGCTCCTTAAAATGCTTCAAAATTTTTTTCAAAAGTGCGACAGATATCTCAAAATGTACAAAAAACGACTACTGCGATCACTTGATCTCAGTAGTCGTCGGGTATGCGCTAGTTTTAGAATAAGCTCGTGATCGCACGCCAGCCGATCACAAAAATATTAGCTTTCTTAACTTCTGTAGTCGTTTGAGCATCAGCGCTCAAGTAGTCTGTTCCATCCAAGAAGTACATTGCTTGATCTTTAGCTTTGATCTGTAAAGTACCAACCTTTTGGCCTTTCTTCAATGGAGCTTGTAAACCATCTTTTTTGTATAATTTCTTGTTACCAACAGCTTTAGCACTCAGTTGATCCTTAGAAACACCACTCTTCAACCAAACATCTGTCTTAGATGCCAAAGAAACTTTAACATCTAGGTCTTTACCATGGTAAACCGGTAAAGCATTAGTCTTTTTAAAGGTCGTTCCCTTAGCCAAAGAAGTATAAGTATAATTGTTGTAGCAATATGACATTAATTTTTGCGTTTCTTCAAAACGTGAAAGGTCCTCTTGGCTATCATGTTTAGCGCCTAAGACGATCGTGATCAAACGATGACCATCTTTATTGACTGTTGCGGCAAAACATGCACCAGCTGAATCAGATGTACCTGTTTTCAAACCGTCAACTGGTAGTTCACTATAAGCCTTAGCTAAACCAGGTAGCATCCAATTCCAGTTTTCCATTTCAGTTTGATCAGTTCCGTTATTGAATTTCATCCGAGTGATCTTGGTCGTCTTCAACACTTCAGGATAATCCTTGATCAAACGTTGGCTCAAGATCGCCATATCTTTAGCAGAGAATTTATTTTCCGCATCATCGGCAGCCCCAGGATACTTACCATCCTTGACTTCACCGTTAGCTAAACCATTAGCCGTGTAAAGTTCGACATCTTTTAAGCCCATCTTCTTAGCTTCTTTACGCGCTAGATCGATAAAGTTCTTTTGAGTCCCACCAACAGCATCAGCTAAAGCCATCGCAGCCCCATTAGCTGAATAGATCAAAGTAGCTTGGTATAACTCCCGCACGGTATAACTTTGACCTTCTTTTAATGGAACATTGGAAAGTGTAGTATCTTGGCTGACTTCTTGAGCAGCCTTACCGGGGGTCACTTTTTGATCCCACTTAAGTTTACCGTTATCAATCGCTTGCAATACCATGTAGGCGGTCATCAATTTTGACATGGAAGCTACTGGTAAAGCTTGATCTGCGTTTTTAGCATATAAAATTTGCCCTGTATTAGCGTCGACTGCGATCGCAGCCTTAGCATCGAGCTGTAATGAACTGTCAGTATCAGCTGGCAAGGCTGTATCAGCTTTGGCAGTTGCCACTTTGAGTCCGCTAAAACTAACCACGGAAAATACGATCACAGCCGTTGCTAGAGCTGTGACTACTTTTTGTAAAGATTTTAAAAATGTCATCTTTCTAAGTTCCTCTCACTTAATCTCATCTATAAGAATACCCAAAATATCAAAACTAATCAATAAGAAACATGCTCTTTTCTGCTTACAATACTAAACCAGTTTTGAAGCCCAAAGCACCTCAAAACTGGTCTAATAATAATCATCTAGCTACTGACGTACTAAACTGTCAGCGTGTTTGATCGGAAAATGCATGATAAACTCTGTCAATTCGGCATCTGAAGTTACATAAATATAACCATGGTGTCTTTCAACGATACCTTGGGCGATCGCCAACCCAAGCCCTGAGCCCCCAGTTTCTCGCGATCGCGAACTTTCAGCCCGATAGAACCGATCAAAGACCTGTTCTAATGACTTTTGTGGGATCGGTTCACCATCATTAGCGATCGTTACTTTGAGTTCTTTTTCGCTCACCAGCACAGCTTTAAGATAGATATTCTTACCACCAGCTCCATATTTCAAAGCATTAGACACTAGGTTATTGAAGACCCGAGCTAGTTTTTCACCATCAGCTTCGATCACCAACGGTTCGGCTGGAACATCAACATGGATCGCCATCCCTTTTTTGTTAGCTTCCAGTTCGTAACTAGCTGCCACTTGTTCTAACATCGCACCGATGTCCAACTGCACAATATTTAAGGTTACACCTTCTTGTCTGACCTTAGTATATTCAAACAAGTCATCGACTAAAGATTTCATCTGATTGGCTTTTAAAAAGGCTATATGGGTATATTGCAACAATTCTTCATCATTATTATATTGTTTATTTTCGATCAGGCCTAGATATCCAATGACCGATGTCAATGGTGTACGAATATCGTGACTGACATTTGTCACTAACTCATCTTTTGAACGTTCGATCCGTCGCTCTTCTTCCATCGCATTGATCGTACTATCAACTAACGAGTTGACACTTTCTACGACTCGTTGCATCTGACCACTTAGCTTAAATGGTATCCGATGATCAAAATGCCCTGAAGCAATATAGTGCAACTCGGCAATAACGTGACGCAACTGCATCTGCCGGTAACGCCGCATTAAACGCCAATAGACGATACCACAATCTGCAATGATCATCATCAAGGTAAATAAACCACCCCAGCTCCAGATCTGGAGATCCGTCGGTCCTAAAAATAGCGACATCTTGATCTGAAAGATCCCATTTTGTAAACCTGGATTATTCGAGATCTCCTGATTAACGATCATAAAGATCGACATGTTGAGCAACAATAACAAGATGACCGTTACTATCCCTTCACCAAAGAGCTCACTTTTTTCCCGCGCTGTCAGTGAAAATTTCATCCGCTCACCTCATCAACTTACTTAACGTGATTCGATCTTATAACCTACGCCCCAAACCGTTTGGATAACTTTTTCGCCACCAGTAGCTTCTTCGATCTTATCGCGCAAGTGGCTCACATGGACCATAACTGTTTTAGCCGAAACAACGGACTCTTGTTGCCAAACACGTTCAAAGATCTCATCAGCCGAAAAGACACGGTTAGGGTGACTGGCCAAGAGATATAAGATCCCAAATTCTAAGGCTGTCAATGAGATCTCCTTACCATTGACCGTTTCGACCTCGTGAGAATCTTTTTTGATGATCAAAGAGCCTACCTCGATTTGATCAGGCTCATTATTTTTCACTTCATGTTGTGAACGGCGCAATAATGATTTAACACGTGCCATAACTTCCAAAGGATTAAATGGCTTTGTCACATAATCATCGGCACCTTGAACTAAACCTTGGATCTTATCAAGGTCATCTGTTTTAGCTGATAACATCAAGATCGGGATCTGGCTGTCTTTTCGAACAGCACGCACAACTGCCATCCCATCTAATTGTGGCATCATCACATCTAAGATCATCAGATCGATATCTGGGTTAGTATTGATCTTCGTGATCGCTTCTTTACCATTATAGGCTTTTTCGACATCATAGCCCTCATTTTTAACATATATACTTAATAATTCAACGATATCTTTATCGTCATCGACAATTAAAATCTTCATAATGTCTGGTCCCCCCCTAAAGAAAACTTAATTCTATTTTTATTTTACCAAATACTTTGCTAAATATACTTAAAGAAATTCGTAAAAATCACGACTATTTTACCCAAAATACTTGGTCATGGATAAAGTCAAACGGCCGATGCAAAGCATTCACCTCAAGTGGTCGACTCAACTTAGCAGTTTGCCAAAATTGTGGTGAATTCGTTGCTCCCTTAGCTTCACCGATCACGATAAGATCACCGTGCCACTGATGAGCGCGTAAAAAGTCTAAAATAGCACGATCACAAGTCGTTTGCTCTGGTGCCCACTCTAAAATAATGTTGTCCACCTGCTGATAATAGTTTTGGACTGCTACCAACGCATCACATTGTTTGACATCACACCATGGATGCGGACGCGTATTATCTTGCGCTTGCCAATCAAAGTCATCGACTGCGATAACATTGGGTAGATTAGCCGCTAAAACAGCATTGCCACACATTACTACTAGAGTTTTTCCGGGTTTTAGTTGCTGTTTGAAAGTCGCTAACCATGCCTGCGAAAAAACATGCCAGATCCCAAAATTTTCGATCAGTACTTGGCGCAACTCATTTAAGCAACTAACTAGTTCAAATAACTCAGGATGCTTAGTCATATGTAATTCAAGATAGTGGGTCGAAAAACTCAGCTTCGGTACTTCTTGTGGTATTTCATGTCTACTATAGGCTTTGACCACAGCTTGGACTTGAGTGATCTTTTGGTGGACTGTGGTCAAATTACCACACATCCGGTCATAATATCGTAACCTAGCTAAATACTCATGCCATTCCATCAAACAACTTCCTTATCCAATAAGCTAAAAAAGACCCAAATGACGCGCGGGTCATCGGGTCTTTACTTGGCTCACACTTCTTAAGCCTATTATAACAAAATTATTCTTAAATCAAATCTAAAACACTTATCTTTTTAATCTAGGCACGATCCTTGGTTCTGGATCGTAGCCATTGTCTCATCACGAGAACTCTTGTGGCTACCAATTTTTTGAGCCGATCTGTGTGTAGTAGATCCTTCCACTCTGCCTACTTACTTTAAATAATTAAAACACACTATGACACTTTTGGTGGAGACTTGCTTATCCATACGGCGCTGAACGCTTTGGCTCACTCTATCTTATTTGTCCTTGTCCGCTGATCACGTACTTAGTCGTTGTTAGAGCCTCTAAGCCCATCGGTCCACGCGCATGTAATTTTTGCGTCGAGATGCCGATCTCAGCTCCAAAGCCAAAGACAAATCCATCCGTGAAACGCGTCGAAGCATTGATGTAAACACTTGAAGCATCAACCTCATTTACAAACCGTTGCCCGTTTGCATAACTGTCGGTCACGATCGCCTCTGAATGCTTCGTATTGTGCGTATTGATATGCACGATCGCTTCTGTCAAACTATCAACGACTTTTACCGCTAAAATATAGTCATTATACTCTGTATCCCAGTCGCGTTCACTTGCTGGGACTGCTGCATCCCCTAAGATCTCACAAGTGCGAGCATCCCCGCGTAACTCGACATTGTACTTAGCCAATGCATCTGCGATCTGAGGCAAGAACTCCTCAGCCACATCTGCATGAACAACTAAAGTCTCAGCCGCATTGCAAACAGATGGGCGTTGACACTTAGCGTTGACTACGATTTCTTCAGCCATCGCTAGATCTGCCTGACTATCTATATAAACATGACAATTTCCCGCTCCCGTTTCGATCACTGGCACAGTTGCTTTTTGAACGACGGTTTGGATCAAACGCGCTGAACCACGCGGGATCAAGACATCTAAATAGCCATTCAGCTGCATGAACTTTTCAGCTGTTCGGTGCGATGTTTCTGTGATGATTTGGATCGCTTCTTTAGCGATACCATTTTCAACTAGAACTTGTTGTAAGATCTCAGTCAATTTGATATTTGTCGCTAAAGCTTCCTTACCCCCACGCAAGATCACAGCATTCCCTGCTTTAAAGCACAGACCGGCCGCATCGACCGTCACATTTGGCCGCGCCTCATAGATCATTCCCACGACACCTAAAGGAACTCGACGTTGCACGATATAAAGCCCATCTTGATTGATCCAACCTTTATCAACGTTTCCGATCGGATCTGCCAAAGCCGCGACCTGCTTTAAACCTTCAGCAATATCTTTGATCCGCGCTTCATCTAAAGTCAAACGATCAACAAAGCTTGCCTTCATCTCAGTTGCTTTTTCTAGATCAACTTGGTTAGCTGTAATGATCGCAGGCGCATTATCCACTAAAGCTTGCGCCATCGCCTTTAAGATCATATTTTTTTGTTTGGTGCTCATCTGCGCTAATTTAAATGCCGCTTTTCTTGCAGCAATTCCCATTTTTTCCAAATCAAGTACCATTATTTTTCCTCCTTTACAAATAATGTTCCTAAAGGTTCACCCTTGACGAGATCAAAAATGATCGCTGGATCTTGCCCGTTAGCTAAGATCATCATCTTATCATTTTCAAGCATTCTTTTTGCTGCTTTCAACTTGGTCATCATCCCGCCAGTTCCAAATTTAGAACCCTTGCCACCAGCAGCTTCTAAAGCTGTTTCATCGATCTTTGCGATCCGTTCAAATAGTTTAGCATCAGCATATTTACGCGGATTCTTATCAAAGAAGCCATCAATATCAGATAACATCACCAAAAGATCGGCATCCACGATCGAAGAGACGATCGCTGAAAGTTGGTCGTTATCCCCAAACTTAGTATGATGATCCATCTCATCGACAGCAACTGTATCATTTTCATTAACGATCGGGATCACACCCCATTCCAATAAGCTATTGAACGTATTCAAAGCATTTTTTCGACTCAAAGGGTATTCTAAAACGTCATGCGTTAATAAGATCTGTCCGATCCGTTGACCGTAAAGTGAGAAACGTTGTTGATACACTGACATCAAACCACTTTGGCCGATCGCTGCTAACGCCTGTTGAGCTGGGATCGATTCGGGTCGTTCGTGCAAGCCCACTTGTCCCATACCAACACCGATCGCCCCAGAAGAGACCAAGACGACTTGTTTACCGTCATTGACAAGACCGGTCAAGACATAACACAATTGGTCAATAGCATGGAAATTGACTTTACCGTTGGGGTGGATCAATGTACTTGTCCCCACTTTAACTACGATCCTTTTTGCATCAAGCTGGCGTTTTTTAGCCATGGTTTTTCCTCCAAAATAAAAGTTCTTGATTTAATTATACTATATTTTATACTAACTGTTTTCTTTTAGCTTCTTAGTCTTTTGATTTTGATCTTGTTCTAAAACATATCGGTTGATCAACTCGATGATCTGATCATTTTGAGGCAAGTCAGAATGCTGGGCATCTCTACCAGTCACCGTGATCTGAGTAAAATGCTTCACGATCCCTTGATAGATATATTTCCCCGCTTCAACACTACGCTCAGGAACTAATCCATCAGAGTCATAAGTCTCCGTCCCTGCAACAGTATAAACTGAGAGATCTGTTGGGAGCTTCTTACGATTCTTGATAAAATCAGCTAGCATTTGCGTCTTTCGCTGTAGCGAAGTTTCCGAGAAGTTATATGGCGTTCCGACCGTCATCAAGACTTTTGCTTGAATATCATATTTAGGTAGGTAATTTTCTAAAAAGGCTGTATAGATCAAGCCACCATTTGAATGACCAAATGCTTTGAAGTTATTGAATTCGTATTGCTCACTCAACTGCTCAAAAGCTTTATCGAACATTTTTGCTTGCTTTAAGATATTGCTGTAACCATCTTTATTATTTTCAAACCCGACCACGATAAATGGCTCATTATCTTTAGCATTGATCTTGCCTGAATACTTGATCGTGCCATCGTTATAGACTTTGACTTTCAACAAACTATGCTTTTTTTGGCTTCGACTATTGATCTTTTTGATCAAAGCATCAAAACGATTTTCGGTAGCGGAACTCCCAGGGATCATGATCACAGGTGAAAGACGCGAATTATGCCACCGTGCCAGATCTTTAACATTTTGTCGCGTCCAAATAAATGATGGGATCGCTAGACAAAAAAGGATCAGCAATACCAGTAGTGTTATCCCCATACCACGCTTATTGATCTGCATCTACTTCACCTGCTCTCTTACGTTCATTATCTAAAGCTCCTGCGATCTTCTCTGCAAATCTGACAAAGGGTAGATATAGTAATATGTCACAAAGTAACAATCCAAAAGTAAAGAGCAATACGCCCCAAGAACCATTTGTCCCAATAAAAGCGTATAAAACACCTGGTGTTGTCGTCAAAACCGGATAGACTGCGGGTGGAACTAGACCACTCAATAGCGCTAAAGCTCCAATTACCATATTAAATAGTGGAATAACTAAAAATGGTAACAGATAAAACGGATTGAACAATAGTGGTAGACCGATCATAAAAGCTGCATTAGTATTGAACATGCTCGGTAAAACGGTCCAACTAGCTAGTTTACGCGTATTTTGACGTTTAGCCACAAGAAATATCGCTAAGATCAAACCCAAAGTTGCCCCAGTTCCTCCTAAGGCGCCATAACTAAAATATAGCGTATTAGCATTGAACTTCTCGGGTACTTTAGCTAGATCACTATGACTCAAAGCATAACTCAAATTTTTGAGCGCACTTTGGTCACTATCAAATGTATTGTTGGTGTATGGACCACTAAGACCTAACCAAGACAGCAATAGCGTTATACTAGCAAAAAACATTACCGCCCAAAAACCACTTTGTTTAGCTGCTTGACTTTGAAGCCAACTACCAACACCTTCAAAGATCTGATATTTGAACAAAAACCCTAATAAAATATTGCAAACTACCGCAAATAATAGGGCAACAGTCAATGGTAATAGACCTTTAAATGAGCGGGCTAATAATTCCTGACCATGTTCTGACCTTTTATTTGCTTGTTTACTCAAATATTTAAACACCAGTCCCACACAATAACCGATCGCTAATCCTAAAATCAACCCGGGAAACCCCAACAGATCGAGGCGAAAGTTGAACTGCCCATTATTTCCCGATGACCGCTGATAACAGATAGCTAAAAAGACTAACAATCCAGTCAAACTAGCTAATTGTTCGTCACGTTTAAAAAATTGTGCAGTATACTTTGCTGAAATACTTGCAGCCAGCAAAGCGATCACACCAGCAGTCAACATATAAATACTGCCAAATAACTGATTAGCTGCTCGATAGTGCGGTAACCATTTATCGATCAAGATCAGATTTCCTAGATATCCATCGGGATGTAGTAAAGAAAATTCGATCACTTGCGCAAAGCTTCCCAATAGAATAAATGGAAATAACACTGAAAACGTGCGCTGGATTATTCTAAAAAAAGACCATTTGCGAATTCTTAGACCTAAGACAATAATTCTTTGTTCCATCGCTTTTCCCCCAAAAGTTCATTCTTTGTTCTCTAGTATAGCTTAATTTACGATGCTTTAACATATATAGCACACAAAAGAAATCTTGCATTTTTTAGCAATTACGGTATATTAGATAACGTTGCTTTAAATCAATTTATATTGTGAGGTATTTTTCAGTGAAAACTGCATTAGATAATTTTTTTGATCTGACCGGTCTTAAAACCAACGTAAAACGCGAGATCCTTGCTGGTTTTACGACCTTCATCTCAATGGCATATATTTTATTTGTCAACCCTGAGATCTTAGGTGCTTCTGGTATGGACAAAGGCGCGGTCTTTACCGCAACGGCCCTAGCTAGTGCGATCGGCTGTTTATTGATGGGGCTTTTAGCCAAGTATCCGATCGCTACTGCTCCAAGTCTTGGGATCAATGCCTTCTTTGCTTACTCAGTTTGTATCGGGATGAACATTCCATGGCAAACCACTTTAGCTGGTGTGTTCGTAGCTTCGGTGATCTTTTTACTTATCACTGTTTTTAAATTGCGTGAGTTGATCATTGATGCCATTCCAGCTGATCTAAAGGCAGCGATCTCAGCTGGGATCGGCTTATTTATCGCCTTTATCGGCCTCCAAGGTGGTGGTTTGATCGTTGCTAACAAATCTACGCTCGTTGGCTTAGGGAGTTTTTCTGGCTCAACTTGGGTCACAGTCTTTGGCTTGATCATCGTTTCGATCCTAATGGTCATGCGAGTTCCTGGGGCTATCTTTATCGGGATGGTCCTTTCAGCGATCTTTGGCATCGCAACAGGCAATATTCAAATGCCCCATGCTTTTGTAGCACCAGCACCAAGCATGCATCAAACTTTTTTAGTTGCATTATCACACCTAAAAGATATCAATACACTGCAAATGTGGGTCGTAGTGATCACTTTCTTATTGGTCACCTTCTTTGACACAGCTGGAACTTTGATCGCTTTAGCTCAACAAGCTGGCTTCTTACAAAATAACAAGATGCCTCGAGTCGGGAAAGCCTTGATGTCTGATTCGACCGCCATGCTCTTTGGTTCACTTTTTGGAACTTCCCCAGTGGGGGCTTATGTTGAATCTTCCGCCGGGATCGCAGTTGGAGGACGTTCCGGTTTGACCGCTGTTACGACTGGGCTCTGCTTTATCTTAGGGCTATTCTTCTCACCTCTTTTGACAGTGGCAACTTCGCAAGTTACCGCTCCTGCTTTGATCATCGTTGGTGTTTTGATGGCACAAAGCATGGCCCGGGTAACTTGGACTAGACTTGAGATCGCGATCCCAGCCTTTCTGATCGTCGCTGGGATGCCGCTTACTTATAGCATCTCAGATGGATTAGCTCTTGGATTCATCGCTTATCCGATCACGATGATCGCAGCGCGTAAAGGTAAAGAAGTTCCTGCTTTGATGTATGTTTTATTCTTTGTCTTTGTGATCTTCTTTTGGGTCTTAAACATCGAAAAATAAACAAAACGGACACTATTTTACAGAGTATCTATTTTGTTAGCTGTCGATCCGATTTTCAATATGCTTAGCAACTGTATCATTGCTTTTATCTTGGCTAACACTAAAGACACAACAAAAAAACAGCTCTACCATTAGAAGTAAACTTTCCGATATCCTAAGAATATCAAACGCTCTGAGCTATACAGCCAAACGTGTTGCCAATACGACCATAATAAATAAAGAGGATCCTCCCATGATGCAAGATATCATGGAAGGATCCTCTTTATTTATGCGACACTGACCGCATCGTCTTATGCTCTAAAACTTTTATTTTTCGTAGCTGGCAGCTTTAGCTTGATACATTGCGATCTCATCTTCAGAACAACGAACATAATGTCCCGGCGTGATCTCATGTAACTTGCGTGGCTTGCCTTGCTTATCGTCTTCGATCGAAGCATCGTATTCTTTTTGCTTACGATTGCGTTCAAATTCTGGATCTGGCTCAGGCACAGCTGAGATCAAACTAGCTGTGTAATCATGCAATGGCTTATTGTAAACATCATCTGCTGGTCCCACTTCCAACAAACGACCATAATGCATAACACCGATCCGATCTGAAATGTACTTCACCATGGAAAGGTCATGTGCGATGAAGAGATAGGTCAGCCCCTTTTCTTCTTGCAATTCCTTCAATAAGTTGACGACCTGCGCTTGGATCGAAACATCCAACGCTGAGATCGGTTCGTCAGCGATGATAAAACGAGGTTCGACCGCTAAAGCACGTGCGATCCCGATCCGTTGGCGTTGTCCACCTGAAAATTCGTGGGGATAACGGCTAGCGTGATCTTTGTTCAACCCAACTGTTTCTAAGAGTTCTTCGACTTTAGCCCGACGTTCCTCTTTATTTTTAGCTAGGCCGTGGATATCGATCCCTTCAGCGATGATATCTTCAACTGTCATCCGAGGATTCAAAGAAGCATATGGATCTTGGAAGATCATCTGCATTTCACGGCAAAATTCAAGGTGATCTTTACGTGAGGTCAACTTGCTGACATCTTTACCGTCAAAGAGGATCTGGCCGTCTGTTGGTTCATACAAATGGATCACGCTTCGACCAGTCGTGGTCTTACCTGAACCAGATTCACCAACTAAGCCAAACGTTTCCCCTTCATAAATGTGGAAACTAACATCATCAACGGCTTTGACCATGCTAGGTTTACCCACGCCGAAGTATTGTTTTAAGTGCTTGACTTCAAGCAATTTTTTGCGTTTTTCTGGCATGTTAAATTCCTCCTGGTCTATTCAGCATCCGCATGCTTCATCACTTCTGCACGCCGATTTTTTGCAACTTCTTCTTGTTCTTGGATCTCACGCCAGATCTTTGCTCGCCGTATGATCTCTGCTGGTGGCTCGATCTGTGGTGCATCCGGGTGCAAAAGCCAAGTTGCTGCATAATGTGTATCTGACACCTTAAAGAATGGTGGTTGCTTTTTAGCATCGATCGTCATTGCATACGGATTTCTGGCTGCAAATGGGTCACCTTTTGGCGGATCTAAGAGATCTGGTGGTGTTCCTGGGATCGCTTCGAGTTTGGTACTTGAAAGTGTTGGCATCGAGTTCAATAAGCCCCAAGTATATGGGTGTTTTGGATTGTAGAAGATCTCATCTACAGTTCCATATTCAACGATCTGTCCCGCATACATTACGGCGACCCGATCAGCCATCCCCGCAACAACACCTAAGTCGTGCGTGATAAAGATGATCGAAGTCTCGATCTTTGCTTGCAATTCTTTCATCAAGTTCAAGATCTGAGCCTGGATCGTCACATCCAAAGCGGTCGTTGGTTCGTCAGCGATCAAGATCTCAGGATAACATACCAAAGCGATCGCGATCACGATCCGTTGCCGTTGTCCACCTGAGAATTGGTGAGGATAGTTATTGAAGCGTTTTTCAGCATTGGTGATCCCAACTAATTTCAAGATCTCTAGTGCTTGCGCCATTGCTTTTTTCTTATCCATGTTCTTATGGACCATCAAAGGTTCCGCAATTTGACGTCCGATCTTCATGGTTGGATCAAGGGAAGTCATCGGATCTTGGAAGATCATTGCGATATCTTTCCCACGGATCTTTTGCATCTCTTTTTCAGATTTCTTCAGAAGATCTTGTCCTTGGAACATGATCGAACCACCAACCACTTCGGCATTACTTGCTAACAAGCCCATAATACTCTTAGTTGTGACCGATTTACCTGAACCGGATTCACCTACGATGGCTAACGTTTCACCTTTATTCAAATGAAAACTCACATCGCGAATGGCTTTAACATCACCCGCATAGGTATGGAAATTGATTTTAAGGTTTTTAACATCTAAAATTCGTTCAGCCATACTACAACCTACCTTCTAGTTTTTGGATCAAATGCATCGCGGAGACCGTCACCTAACAAGTTAAATGAGATCATCAACACACACAAGACGATCGCTGGATACCACATTTGATATGGTAAGAATTGGAAATTCTTTTGTCCTTCATTCAATAACACCCCAAGGGACGTTTCTGGAGCTGAGATCCCGATCCCGATAAAGCTCAAGAAAGCTTCAAAGAAGATCGCAGTTGGGATCGTGTACATCGTTTGGATGATGATGATACTTGATAAGTTTGGCACCAAGTGTTTCCAAGCGATCTTAGTTGGGGATTGCCCTAACGTTCGCGCTGCCAAAACATATTCTTGGCTCTTTAACTGGAGCGTCTCGGCCCGGATCATCCGCGCCATCGTCGTCCAACTAGAGATCGCGATCGCCAAAATGATCGATCCGATACCTGGTTTGAAGACCACCAACATCAAAACAACAATGACTAAACTTGGGATGGAGGAGATAACTTCGATGATCCGCTGCATCACGTTATCCGTCCTGCCACCCTTCCAACCCGATACGATCCCGTACGTGACCCCGATCGTCAAGTCAAAGAAGGTAGCAACTAAAGCAACGATCAAGGAGATCTTGGTCCCATAAACGATCCGTTGAGCCAAAGAACGCCCTAAATAATCAGTACCCATAACAAAGTATTTGTCTTTAGATACGCCAGCTTGCGCATATTTATCGACCCAAGCATCGCCGACTTTAGCCTTACCATTGAGCCCATTGATATTTACGCCGGGGATCTTGGCTGGTAAGTTAGCATATTGTGGTTGTGATTTGACCAAAGTATCGCGGTTGACAAATGGTGTCGAACCAAACGCTACAACGATCATAAATAAAATGATAAAGAGCGAAATGACCGCCCCTTTATTCTTCTTCAAACGGCGCCATGCATCTTGGGTAAACGTCAAGGAAGGCGCAGCAATTTTTTCAGCATCAAGCTCTTCTTTTACTTCTAAAGCTTGAAAATCTTCTGGTCGTAATTTCATCTTTTCTTCCATAAAGCTTAGCCCTCGTTTCCAGCAAGTCTGATCCGCGGATCAATGATACCGTAGATGATATCCGTCAATAGGATAACCGCTACTAATCCCGCAGAAAATAGCATCGTAACCCCCATGATCGTTGGGTAGTCGTTAGTCATGATCGATTTAACGAACTGCTCCCCGATACCAGGGATCGAGAAGATATTTTCGATGACCATCGAACCTGTCATCAACGCAACCGTATATGGTCCGATCAAAGTTACTAAGGGGATCAAACTGTTACGTAAAGCGTGATGGTAAACGATCTGGAACTTGCTTAGCCCTTTAGCCTTGGCAAGCTCGATATAATCGGAATTTAGCACATCGACCATCCCAGTTCGCATAAACCTAGACGTTTCGGCAAGTGGTCCTACACCCAAGGCGATCGTTGGTAAGACTGTGTAGGCAAAGCCACCCCAATCAGCGATCGGGAACCAGCCAAGTTTCAAAGCAATGTAGTATTGGAGTAAAACAGCTAACACGAAGTTTGGGACTGATTTACCAATGATCGATAGGATCGTAACGCCAGTATCGATCCAAGTGTTACGGTTGATCGCAGCGATCGAACCAAAGATGATCCCAAAGAAGACCCCAAAGATCATCGCTTGGATCCCTAACTGTGCTGAAGCCCCGATCCGGCTTGAGATCAAATAGGAAACTGGTTGATTACTAAATTGGAATGATGTTCCCATGTCGCCATGTAGCATCCCCCCAATGTAGAGCAAATATTGCATCCAGATCGGTTTGTCCAAACCATATTGTTGGTTCATGATGGCGATCTGTTCGGGTGACATTTTTTCTTGGTTTGAATATGGCGTCCCGGGCATGAGCTTCATCAAAAAGAAGGTGATAGTTGCCACTAAAAATAGCGTCAACGCCATATAGAAAACCCTTTTTAACAGGTATTTCTTCATATCGTATATCCTCTCGTTTCTGAGATGTCTTTTTTGCCAAACAACGCAGGATGAGTATCCTGCGTTGTTTGATATTTTAAATCATTTTAAGTCTGAACTTATCTATCGTCAACTAAAATTTAGTTACCTGAGATATAAGCTTCCTTAAAGTTGTAGTTTACACCAGATGAGTTATAAATAACATTTTTTACAGATGGTTTTAACATCCAAGCTTGTGTCCGTTGGTAAAGTGGCACGACACCTTCATCATTCATCAAGATCTTTTCAGCTTGCACTAAGTCATCCCAACGCTTAGCAGGATCGCTAGCATCAGTTGTCTTAGAAGCTTCGATCAAGCGATCATATTCTTCATTTTTCCATTTACCAGCGTTCAATGAGTTATCAGATGTCATTAAGTCTAAAAATGAGATCGGATCAGCAAAATCAGCGTTCCAAAGCGAGATAACTACATCAAAATCACCAGACGTTGCACGAGCTAAACGCGTCTTAAACGGTACATTTGACACGTTTACCTTTACTTTATCTGAACCAAAAGCATCCGTCAAAGCACTTTGTAAGAATTCAGTCGACTTCTTAGCACCATCAGTATCGTCTGACAAGACAGAAAATTCGATCTTGTCTTTTCCTAATTCCTTCAAGCCTTCTTCAAAGAGCTTCTTAGCATCTTTTTCATCGTAATCAACAGCTGATTTTACATAAGCTGCATCAACAAAATCTTTGCCGTCACGCTCAGCTAAACCACTTGAAACAAAGCCTTTAGCCGGCGTAGAAGAACCAGCTAAAACTTGTTTAACGAATTGATCACGATCGATCGCTTTTGAAATAGCTTGGCGGATCTTTAAGTTTTTGAATTCTTCTTTAGTTTGATTCAACTGAAGATATGCTGTCGTTGCTTCTTTACGTTCTAAGTAACCTGTTTGCCCCTTTAATTGGCGTGCTTGTTCAGAACTTAAGACCGTAGCATCAACTTTACCAGATTGGTATAAGTTATAAGCTGTCGTTGTTGACTTATTGACTTTATAGTTGATCTCATCTAACTTGACTTTGCTCTTATCCCAGTAATTATCGTTTTTCTTTAACTTCCAGGAGAGATTAGAACCTGTCCAACCTTCAAGAACAAATGGTCCGTTATAAACAGCATACTTCGAAGCTGTACCGTACTTATCGCCAAATTCTTCGACCGCTTTTTGATTTTGCGGGAAGAATATTGGGAAGCCCATCAACAGCTTAAAGTATGGGACCTGTTTTTCTAAAGTGACAACGAGCTTGTAGTCGCCATCTGCTTTGATCCCTAATTCACTTGGTTGTTTTTTACCATCAATGATGTCGTTAGCATTGGTGATCCCATCAAAAAGATATGCGTATTGTGAACCTGTCTTAGGATCGATCGTTCGTTGCCAAGAATAGACAAAATCTTTGGCAGTAACTTTATCTCCGTTAGACCACTTAGCATTATCTCGCAAAGTAAAGGTATACGTCAGACCATCGTCGGAAACTTCAGTCTTCTTGGCGATACCAGGTTCTGTCTTAGAATTCTTACCGATACGCAAGAGTCCTTCCATTGAGTTATTGATTTGTGCAAAACTAACTGCATCGGTGGACTTAGAGAGATCCATCGAAGGTAATTCAGCAGTTTCGCTCCAATTGAGCACTTGTTTACCACTAGCACCATCATCTGAGCTCTTGCCACAAGCAGCGAGAAAAACAGCCGACAACGCCACAACAGCGCCCGCTTTGGCTAATTTAGCTAATTTCATAGATTCACAACTCCTTAATAATTGCTTAATGACTCTAAGTAACATCCTACTTTAATAACTTTTGACTTAAATATATATGATAATGAAATTAAAAGCAAGCATTTATTCTAATTCAAAACGTATAAATTTATATATGTAAATTTATATCTCATTCAAAAAAAGTTGATATGCCAACGATTTTTCCATTTATTTCGGCTAATTTTTGTCTAAATTTTTTTTGGTAATTCGGAAATATTTTCGTTTATCCCTAAATTATGCACGGAATAATTCGGAATGTGCAATTAACCAAAACTGAATCCAAAAAAAGTATTTTCTCATTTATACCTCGATCCAACTAATTTACTAGTACAGTGGTATAATTTTAGTAATATCACTTGATCAAGGGGGATCTTTATATGACACCAGTTATCATTGCAGGCATCGAAAATGAACAAGAAAATTTTGACTATACGATGGCAGAACTAGCTTCTCTAGCTGAGGCTGCCAATATGGAAGTCACCCGCCAATTCAAACAAAAACTCGAACGCCCGATCGCAGCTACTTACCTAGGCAAAGGTAAAGCCGAAGAGATCAAAACAGCCGGTACAGTGACCGACAGTCAGATCTTGATCTTAAACGACGAATTGACTCCTACGCAGATCCGAAACTTAGAAAATATCACCGAGATGCGCGTTTTAGATCGCACAGCCTTGATCTTAGAGATCTTTGCAGCGCGGGCTAAGACTAAAGAAGCCAAGCTCCAAGTTCAAGTGGCTAAACTGCAATACCAATTGCCTCGTTTGCATACTGGCCTTACCGATAAGCTCGACCAGCAGACTGCTGGGAACGCTGGTGGTGGCTATACTAACCGTGGGGCGGGTGAAACTAAGCTCGAATTGAATCGCCGGGTGATCGAAAAAAAGATCAGCGCCTTGAATAAAGAACTCAAAACGATCGACAAAGAACATCAGACCCGACGCAAACAACGCCAACGCTCTGGGATCAAGACTGCAGCGTTAGTCGGTTACACCAATGCGGGCAAATCGACCACCTTAAACGGACTCCTTCGGCTATTTGGTGAGACTAAAAACAAAGAAGTCTTTGAAAAAGATATGCTCTTCGCTACTTTAGATACATCCGTTCGCCGTCTCCGTTTTGATGACAATAAAGAGATCTTGTTAAGCGATACGGTCGGGTTTGTCTCCAAGCTGCCACACCAGTTGGTCAAAGCCTTTCATACAACTTTAGCCGAAGCCGCCAACGCCGATCTTTTAGTCCAAGTCGTCGATCTTTCCGATGAACACTATCAAGAGATGATCGAAACGACTGAAAAAACTTTGGCAAAGATCGGAGTGACTGATATCCCGATGCTTTACGTTTTCAACAAAGCTGATAAGCTTGCTGTCAGCTACCCTAGCTTAGCCGGCAAAGAATTGACCTTCAGTGCCAAAGATGACGAATCGTTAAAAACACTAGCTGAACTGTTGAAACAAGAGCTCTTCAAGGACTATCAGACTCATACGTATCTCATTCCATTTGCCAAGGGAAATCTCGTTGAAGAACTCAATCAAAAAGCAACCGTGCTTGAAATTAAATATCTCGCTGACGGTACTAAGATCAAAGCCGAAGTTGCACCGGCTTTGGCTGGTCGTTTAGCTGAATATCAACTTAACTAAAAATAGGCGTATTTCTTCTTTTGTAAAAGCAAGAAATGCGTCTATTTTTTATCACATATCTATAAATATGATCGAATCAACAGTATTTTTTAGCTACTATATCAAATGATCATTCCTATCTTAATTTGTAGACGATCTTGCTTAAAAAAATTATATGAAATTCTAAAATAAACTTTCTTTAAAATCTAAAATATGCTAACTTTTATCTTAAATACTATAAATAAGGTTGGTAATCTATGGAAAAAAATGAGCAAGTTCACTTAGATCGTTCGATCGATCTATTTTCCGCACTAGCTTTAGTGATCGGGACCGTTATCGGCTCTGGGATCTTCTTTAAACAAGCTTCTGTTTTAAGTTATTCACATTCAACGACCATGGCTTTACTTGCTTGGTTCTTCGGAGGCGTTTTGACTTTGACCAGTGGGTTGACGATTGCCGAGATCGGCTCTCAGATGCCACAAACTGGTGGCTTATATATTTACATGCACAATCTCTACGGTAAAGTTTGGGGCTTTTTATCCGGCTGGATGCAGATCACCGTTTATGGACCTGCTGTCATTGCCGCATTAGGTTCTTATTTAGCGATCTTATTACAAGCCTTCTTTGGCTTTCCGGCTAGCTATACATCTTTTGTTGGAGTCTTATCAGTTATTTTGATCTCTGGTTTTAACTTCTTATCTAATCGTTATGGCTCTGCTTTACAGATCGTCACGACACTATGTAAATTGGTTCCGATCGCTGCGATCATCATCTTTGGTCTGCTCTTTGGTGATCAAAATGCAGTGGGCCAAGTTTTAGCTGAGCAATCATCTAGTGTGGCAGGCAATTTTGGGGTCGCAATTTTAGCGACATTATTTGCTTATGATGGTTGGATCTTGATCGCCAATATGGGTGGTGAGATCAAAAATCCACAAAAGATCTTACCGTTAGCGATCGTTTTAGGTCTATCAGCGGTATTGATCATCTATGTTTTAGTTTCCTACAGTATTTTCAAAACGATGCCTGCTGAGATGATCGCTCGCTATGGTGAAAATGCTACTCCACACTTTGCGGAAATGGCATTTGGCAAGATCGGTGGTAAGATCTTAAACATCGGGATCATCATTTCGATCGTTGGCTGTATGAATGGTAAAGTCATGACCATCCCGCGCATCATGTATGCAATGGCTAAAAATAATGAGTTGCCATTTTCAAAGCAATTAGCTTATCTCAACAAGAAGATGCACACCCCAATGGTCTCGATCGCTGTGATCGCGATCATCGCTTCAGGAATGATCTTGACTGTGGATGCTGATCGTTTGACTGAGATCTGTATTTTTACGATCTATTGTTTCTACGTGATGACCTTCTTTGGCGTCTTCAAATTGCGTAAGACAACGCCAAGCTCAAAGCGCCCATTCTCAACGCCACTTTATCCTTTGACACCGATCATAGCGATCTTAGGTGCTGCTTTTGTCTTAGTCAGTGAATTATTCTCTGACCTAAGTGGCGTCGTGATCTCCTTAGTGATCGTCTTATGTGGTCTACCGATCTATTATTATAAGAATAGAGTGTAAGGCATTCTTTGTTGCACACGTTTCAATAGAGTACATCGTACAAAATAGCCTAAGAGACGCGCTTGTGTAATCGCAAACGTGGCTCTTAGGCTATTAGTGTTTATCAAATTTATTATTGGTGATCAACTCGATCGTTTGATCCATTTTAGTGCGGTGATCTTTTTCATCTAAGAGTAGTGTCGTGATGATATCCACAATATAAGTCATCGCAAATTGCGAATTGATAAAGCGGGCGTTATCCACAAAATTGCTATTCTTAACTAAAAGAGCTAGATCACTCAATTGGTATAACGGACTATCCTCGATCCCCGTGATCGCGATCACGGTGGCTCCTTGCTTTTGTCCAGCTTTAGCAGCACTATTGACCTCAGCCGTATTACCTGTTGCGGAAAGCGCTAAGATCACGTCATTTTTTTCAACGATCCCACTACTGATATACATACTATGGCTTTCAGTCATACCAAAAGCTGCGATCCCCATTCTGATCAAACGTTGAGTCAATTCTTTAGCCGTATACCCCG